>NZ_JAUHUI010000046.1:0-39671 GCF_030418155.1 Pseudomonas sp. 2,4-D | reverse complement strand
CCACGGTCCTTGGCGTGCCCGGCCCGCACCAGATATTCGGCAAAATGCGGCCGCGCCGGGGCATTGCCGCTGTCACCTAGCTCGTGCTGCACGGCGCGCGCGCCTTCGAGTGTGCCGGGCATGCCCTTGGCCGCCAGCCGTTTGTCGATTTCTTCGGCACGCAGCCAGCGGCCGTGGTGCAGCGCTTGAATCGCCGCCAGCAATGGCGGTGCGTCGAGCGGGAAGTCATAACCCAGCACATGGATGGTCGCGCCGCCCCACGTGCAGGACAGCTCCACCCCGCTGACCCAGCGCATACCCAGGTCAACGCAGGCCTGGCGCGCTTCAGGCAGGCCTTCGAGGGTGTCATGGTCGGTCAGTGCCAGCGCTTGCACCCCGTGCTCATGAGCCCGGGCAACCAGTACCGAAGGCGACAGGGCGCCGTCGGAGGCCGTGCTGTGACAGTGCAGATCAACATTCATAGAGGAGCGCTTTCGCTGGAATCGATGTTTGTTATTATGCCGTCACATCCCGATTCTGGCTGCCATTGTGAAACAATTCATCGATTTCATCCCGCTGCTGCTGTTCTTCATCGTCTACAAGCTCGACCCGCGCCCCATGGAAGTCGCCGGCCATCACTTCGAATTTGGCGGCATCTACAGCGCCACGGCCATGCTGATCATCAGCTCGCTGGTCGTGTACGGCGCACTGTTCCTGCGCCAGCGCAAGCTGGAAAAGGGCCAGTGGCTGACGCTGATCGCCTGCCTGGTGTTCGGTGGCCTGACCCTGACCTTTCACAGCGAAACCTTCCTCAAATGGAAAGCTCCCGTCGTGAACTGGCTGTTCGCCCTGGGTTTTGCCGGCAGCCACTTCATCGGCGATCGGGTGCTGATCAAGCGCATCATGGGCCACGCCCTGACCCTGCCTGATGCCATCTGGACGCGCCTGAACCTGGCCTGGATCGCTTTCTTCCTGTTCTGCGGCGCGGCCAACCTGTTCGTCGCCTTCACCTTCCAGGACTTCTGGGTGGACTTCAAGGTGTTCGGCAGCCTGGGCATGACCGTGATCTTCCTGGTGGCGCAAGGCGTGTACCTGTCGCGCCACCTGCACGATGACCCTTCTATCTCCAAACCCAAGGATTGACATGCTCTACGCCATTATCGCCAGCGACGTCGCAAACTCCCTGGAAAAGCGCCTGGCTGCCCGCCCGGCGCACATCGAACGCCTGCAGCAGCTCAAGGCCGAAGGCCGCGTGGTGCTGGCGGGCCCACACCCGGCCATCGACAGCAACGACCCGGGCGAAGCGGGTTTCAGCGGTAGCTTGATCGTTGCCGAATTCGAGTCGCTGGCAGCCGCGCAGACCTGGGCCGATGCCGACCCGTACATCACTGCCGGCGTGTACGACAAGGTTGTGGTCAAGCCGTTCAAGCAAGTACTGCCTTGACCTGAGACGGCACGGCCTTCTTCGCTACAAGGTACCCACAAACCTTCGGATCTGTGCGATCGCCCGTAGGAGCGGGTTCACCCGCGAAGAGGCCGGGCCTGCTGGCCAATCTCCATCCGCCGTTCACCGTTGCCGCCGCTACCGTATTCGCGGGTAAACCCGCTTCTACACAGATTGGTGGTGGACACATCTCGGTGGTTGGACACAGACCGCTGTAGGAGCGGGTTTACCCGCGAAGAGGGCCACGCGTTACCAGCAGTTATACTCAGGCCATCAGTCTGCGGTATCTTTGCCACTGGCGGACCGAATCACCGCCGTCAATGGTTGAATTGAGTGAGTCATGAGCGAGCTGTTACTGATTGATGATGACCAGGAACTGTGCGAGCTGCTCGGCAGCTGGCTGACCCAGGAAGGGTTTTCCGTGCGTGCCTGCCACGATGGGCAGAGCGCACGCCTGGCCCTGGCTGAGCATGCCCCTGCTGCCGTGGTACTGGATGTGATGTTGCCCGACGGCAGCGGCCTGGAGCTTCTCAAGCAGCTGCGCAGCGAACATGCCGAGCTGCCGGTGCTGATGCTGTCAGCCCGCGGCGAGCCGCTGGACCGCATTCTCGGCCTGGAACTGGGCGCCGACGACTACCTGGCCAAACCCTGCGACCCGCGTGAGCTCACTGCCCGACTGCGCGCAGTACTGCGCCGCAGCCACCCCACCGCCACAACCAGCCAGATGGAGCTGGGTGACCTGGTCTACAGCCCTGCGCGGGGCGTGGCCAGCATCGATGGCCGGGAAATGACCCTGACCCTGTCCGAAAGCCGTATTCTTGAAGCGCTGCTGCGTCAGCCCGGCGAACCGCTGGACAAACAGGAACTGGCGCAGATCGGCCTGGGCCGCAAGCTGACCCTGTACGACCGCAGCCTGGACATGCATGTCAGCAACCTGCGCAAGAAGATCGGCCCCCACGCCGATGGCCGGCCACGCATTGTGGCGTTGCGTAGCCGTGGCTATTACTACTGCCTGTAAACACACCGGGGCCGCTGTGCGCCCCCCCTGCGCGGCACAAGGCCGCGGCTGCCCCGCCCCATCATCTTTACTTTGCCTTTACCATCCCCTGACTGCGCTTGACGGTGATCTCCCTAGACTGTGTTCATCCGGTAATCACCGGCCTATGAAAGGAGAGACACCATGCGCAAGACCCTTATCGCCCTGATGTTCGCTGCCGCCTTGCCGACCGTGGCCATGGCCATGCCTGACGGCGGCCCGCGCCACGACGGCCCGCATCATCGCGGTGATGCGCCTTTCCACCAACTGGACCTGAGCCGCGATCAGCGCCAGCAGATCGGCAAGCTGATGGGCGAGCAAATGCAGCAGCGCCGCGACATTACCGAGCGCTACCTGTCCAAGCTGCCGGCCGCCGACCAGAAAGCCATGAAGGATGAACTGCAAGCCAGCCGCGACAAGACCGACAGCGCAGTGCGCAAGTTGCTCACGCCTGACCAGCAGAAGAAGTTCGATGAACTGCAAAAAGAACGCGCCGCCAAGAAAGCCGAGTGGCAGGAGTTCCAGGCCTGGAAAGCTGAAAAAGGCGCCAAGGCCCAGTAAGCTGTCCGCCCCGTGCCCGGCCCGCATCACTGCGGGCCGGGCTTTTCCCGTTTAGGAGGTGCACTTGCGTTCACTGTTCTGGCGCATCCTGGCCAGTTTCTGGCTGGCCATCACCCTGGTCGCAGGCCTGTCGATCCTGCTGGGGCACATGCTCAACCAGGACGCCTGGATCCTCAGCCGCCACCCGGGCCTGAACACCCTGGCCAGCAAGTGGGCCAAGCACTATGAGCAGGAAGGCCTGGAAGCGGCCCAGCACTTTCTGGAACGACGCAAGGACCGCTACAAGATCGACGTGCAGGTGCTCGACGATAGCGGTGAGGCCGTGGTGCCCGGTACCTTCCCTCGCCGTGCGGCAGCCTTCGAAGCGCGCCAGCACAATGACCAGCGGCGCTTGCCATGGCGCCGGCTGACCGAGGAATACACCAGCCCCGACACCGGCGAAACCTACTTGCTGATCTACCGCATCCCCCACCCGGCGCTGGATGCCTGGCACCGTGAAAGCCTGCTGTGGCCACTCAGCGCCCTGGGCATTGCCTTGGTCGTGCTGACCCTGTTCAGCCTGCTGGTGACGCTGTCCATCACCCGCCCGTTAAGCCGACTGCGCAGCGCCGTACACGATCTGGGCCAGACCACCTATCAGCAGAACAGCCTGGCACGGCTGGCAGCGCGGCGCGACGAGTTTGGCGTGCTGGCCAAGGACTTCAACAAGATGGGCGCGCGCCTGCAAAGCACCATTGGCAGCCAGCGCCAGCTGCTACGCGATGTGTCACATGAACTGCGCTCGCCGCTGGCCAGGCTGCGTATCGCCCTGGCCCTGGCCGAACGCGCCGAGCCTGAGCAGCGGCAAGCGCTGTGGCCACGCCTGACCCGCGAGTGCGACCGCCTGGAAGACCTGATCAGCGAAATCCTCGCCCTGGCCCGAGTGGATGCCGAACAGGCTCATGCCGAACCCGTCGACATCAATGCCTTGCTCGGCAGCGTACGCAAGGACGCCCTGCTGAGCGCGCCGGAGCAGGACGTGCGCCTGGAGGCGCAGCCGGGGTTGAGCTTGCAGGGTTGGCCAACGCTGATCGAGCGTGCCGTGGACAACCTGCTGCGCAATGCCCTGCGCTTCAACCCGGTGGGCCAGCCGGTCGAGGTCAGCGCCGCACGCGAGCAGGACCGCATCGTGATCAGCGTGCGTGACCATGGGCCTGGCGCGGCAGCGGAGCACCTGGCGCAACTGGGTGAGCCGTTCTTCCGCGCGCCGGGGCAAGCAGCACCGGGGCATGGCCTGGGGCTGGCGATTGCACGCAAGGCCGCGGAGCGCCATGGCGGTAGCCTGGTGCTGGAGAATCATCCACAGGGTGGGTTTGTGGCCAGGCTGGAGTTGCCCTTGGCTGAAGCGACAGGCAGTTGATGGGTGTAAAGGCGCCTGGCCTCTTCGCGGGTAAACCCGCTCCTACAGGGGATGTGGTTGCTGTTGTAGGAGCGGGTTCACCCGCGAAGAGGCCGGAAGCCTCGATACATGAATCAGCCCAAGCCCAGGTTACTCACCCCAGCCACTGACGAAATCAGCCGTTTCCAGCACCGGCGCCGTCCGCGGCTCGGTCAGCGGCGTGCCGATGTACAGGTAGCCGATCAGCTCTTCGTTCTCGGCCAACCCCAACCCCTTGTGCACATGGGCATCGAAAGCCATGTCACCGGTACGCCACACCGCGCCGATCCCTTGCGCGTGCGCAGCAATCAGAATAGCGTGCGCCGCACAGCCTGCTGCCAGGCGCTGCTCGGACTTGGGCACCTTGAAGTGGTCCTGCAACCTGGCCACCACCACGATCAGCAACGGCGCCCGCAGCGGCATCGCACGGGCCTTGTCCAATGCAGCCTGGCTGGCAGCGCCCTTGTGCTGCACGGCTTCGGCGAACAGCTCACCCAGCTTCTCGCGGCCCTGGCCTTCAATGGTAAGAAAACGCCACGGCCGCAGCTGGCCGTGGTCCGGGGCGCGCAGGGCAGCCTGGAACAGCGCCTCGCGCTGGGCGGCATTGGGCGCCGGTTCGGTCAGGCGCGGCACGGAAACACGGTTGAGCAATGCGTCGAGAGCCTCCATCGGCTACCCTCCTGGCAGTTGAATGTGTGGCCATTCTAGCGTTTACATCACCAGACCCATAGGTAGAATGGCGCCCTTCCGTTTCGAGTCTGAGCAGATCACATGGCGTTGCCGACCTTAAGGATCATTGGTTTCATCATCGGCATCTTCCTGATTACCCTGGCCGTCGGCATGGCCGTGCCCATGGCGACCCTGGTGATCTTCGAGCGCACCGGTGACATGCCGTCGTTTCTCTGGTCGAGCCTGATCACCTTCATCGCCGGCCTGGCCCTGGTGGTGCAGGGGCGCCCGGAGCATGTACACCTGCGCCCGCGCGACATGTACCTGCTGACCGTCAGCAGCTGGCTGGTCGTGTGCGTGTTCGCCGCGCTACCGTTCCTGCTGACCCAGCACATCAGCTACACCGACGCCTTCTTCGAAAGCATGTCAGGCATCACCGCCACTGGAGCCACCGTGCTCAGCGGGCTCGATAACATGTCGCCGGGCATCCTCATGTGGCGCTCGATGCTCCACTGGCTTGGCGGTATCGGCTTCATCGCCATGGCGGTGGCTATCCTGCCGCTGCTGCGCATCGGTGGCATGCGCCTGTTCCAGACCGAATCGTCCGACCGCTCGGAAAAGGTCATGCCGCGTTCGCACATGGTCGCCAAGTCGATCGTGGCGGTTTACGTCGGTTTCTCCATACTTGGTGCGTTGGCCTTCTGGTGGGCGGGCATGAGCCCGTTCGATGCGATCAACCACGCCATGTCGGCTATCTCTACGGGTGGGTTCTCCACCTCCGACCAGTCATTGGCAAAATGGGATATCCCGGCCGTGCACTGGGTGGCGGTGGTGGTGATGATCATGGGCAGCCTGCCGTTCACCCTCTACGTAGCCACCCTGCGCGGCAACCGCAAGGCGCTGATCCGCGACCAGCAGGTGCAAGGCTTGCTAGGCATGCTAGTGGTCACCTGGCTGGTGTTGGGCACCTGGTACTGGTACAGCACCAACCTGCACTGGCTCGACGCCCTGCGCCACGTAGCGCTGAATGTGACCTCTGTGGTCACCACCACTGGTTTCGCCCTGGGGGACTACAGCCTGTGGGGCAACTTCTCGCTGATGCTGTTCTTTTACCTGGGTTTCGTTGGCGGCTGCTCTGGCTCGACCGCCGGCGGTATCAAGATTTTCCGCTTCCAGGTGGCCTACATCCTGCTAAAGGCCAGCCTCAACCAGCTGATTCACCCGCGCGCGGTGATCAAGCAAAAATACAACGGTCATCGCCTCGATGAAGACATCGTGCGTTCGATCCTGACGTTCTCGTTCTTCTTCGCCATCACCATTTGTGTCTTGGCGCTGCTGCTGTCGCTGCTGGGCGTTGACTGGATGACTGCGCTGACCGGTGCCGCCGGCACGGTTTCGGGTGTAGGCCCAGGCCTGGGTGAAGTGATCGGCCCGTCGGGCAACTACGCCACGCTGCCTGACGCGGCCAAATGGATTCTGGCGGCCGGCATGCTGCTGGGCCGCCTGGAAATCATCACGGTGCTGGTGTTGTGCATGCCGGCGTTCTGGCGTCACTGAGCACTTCGCCTTCCGCGCCCAGGCGGGCGCGGTACTCGCTGGGCGTGGCATCAAACCAGCGGCGGAACGCCCGATAGAAGTTACTGGGGTCGGCAAAGCCCAACAGGTAGGCGGTTTCCAGCAAGGTCATGCCCGGCTGGGCCAGGTATTGTTCGGCCAGTTCGCGGCGGGTGTCGTCAAGCAAGGTCTGGAAGCTGGTGCCTTCCTCCTGCAGCCGCCGTTGCAAGGTGCGCTGCGACAGGTGCAGGGCCTGGGCCAGGGTTTCGCGCTTGGGCTCACCCTGCGGCAGGATGCGGCACAACACCTGGCGTACGCGGTGGCTAACCCGGCTTTCGGAGAAGCGTGCCAGGTACTCGCCGGCAAACCGGTCGTGCAGCACCGCCATGGCCTCGTTGGCGGTCGGCAGCGGCGCCTCCATGTCGGCCCGCTCGAACACCAGCGCATCATGTGGGGCGCCGAACACCAGCGGCGAATGGAACGCCACCTTGTAAGGCTCGACATTCTTCGGCTGCGGCCCCTGCACCAGTACCCGCCGCGGCTGGACCGGCCGGCCACTGAGCCATTTACACAGCGCCAGCGCACAAGCCAGCGACGCTTCGGCGCTATGCCGGGTTGGCGGCAGGTGGTCGCCGTGCACGGTCAGAATCAGCGAATAACCCTCGGGGCCGAGGACGAAACTGAGGTCGGAGCTTTCGGCGATGATGCGCTGGTAGCGCACCAGGCGCTCGAAGCCCTCGGCCAGGGTGCGGCTGGACATCAACGCATAGCCCACTACATGGAACGACGCCGGGCGGACCACCCGTGCCATGTTCAGGCCGATGGCCTGATTGCCCGACAGTTCCACCGCCAGTTGCCAGAGGCGGGTCATGGAGTCTTGCGGAAAGCGTGCATCGGGGTCGTCGAGGGCGGCAAAGTCCAACCCTAATTGCTTGAACATGGCTCTGCAATCCAGCCCTTCCAGTTCAAGTGCCTTCACGATCCCTGATGCCCAACTGGCTGACGTTGTTCTTTCGCTCATGACAGGCTTCTTTTACCAACCGCTCCTGCGGTGAACCCCAAGGATACTCATTTGGCGCCTATTGTCACTGGTAGGCCCCGTCAGTCACTCTAGACTCGAATCAGGCTCCACGCCGTGTATCTTGTCCAGAAGTATTAATCCCGGAGCACTGCCATGAACAGCAAAGCGCAGTTTCGCAGTTTTGCCGAGTTCTATCCGTACTACCTGGGGGAGCACAGCAACCCCACCTGCCGCCGCCTGCACTTCGTCGGCACCAGCCTGGTGATAGCGCTGCTGGCCTACACCATTGGCAGTGGCAAATGGTTGCTGCTGCTGGCCGTGCCGGTGTTCGGCTATGGCTTTGCCTGGGTCGGGCACTTCTTTTTCGAGAAAAATCGGCCAGCGACCTTTACCTATCCGCTGTACAGCCTGGCCGGGGATTTCGTGATGTTCCGGGATATCCTGCTGGGCAAGCTCAGGCTGTAAGCATCCGAGGTCTCTTGGCGGCTCGCCCCTAAGCCGGCTCGCGCAACGCCGCCACGGCCTGCGCTTCGGCCAGCCGATACAGTTCGACACTGCCGTCCCAATGCTCGATCAACGCCGTGCACGACTCCACCCAGTCCCCGCAATTGAGGTAGTCCACCTCACCCACCTTGCGGATTTCGGCATGATGGATATGCCCGCACACGACCCCATGAAACCCACGGCGGGTGCACTCATGGGCAATGGCGTTCTCGAAGTCGCTGATGAAGTTCACCGCGCCTTTCACCTTGTGCTTGAGGTACGCCGACAGCGACCAGTAACCATAGCCATACCGCGCACGCCAGTGGTTGAGCCAGCGGTTGAGCACCAAGGTGAATTCGTAGGCGCGGTCACCCAGAAACGCCAGCCAGCGGTGGTAACGGGTAATCACATCGAACTGATCGCCATGGACCACCAGCAGTCGGCGGCCATCGGCTGTCAGGTGCTCTGCCTCGTCTACCAGCTGAATGTTACCCAGAATCAGCTTCGAGTAGCGGCGCAGGAATTCGTCATGGTTGCCGGTGACGTAGATCACTTCGGTGCCGCGCTTGCTCATGGTCAACAGCCGGCGAATCACGTTGGTGTGGGCTTGCGGCCAGTAAATCCCGCCGCGCAGTTTCCAGCCATCGATGATATCGCCCACCAGGTAGACACGATCAGCCTGGTAGCCCTTGAGAAATTGCGACAGGTGTTCGGCCTGGCAGTCGCGGGTACCCAGGTGCACGTCGGAGATCCACAGGGTACGCACGCGTTGCTTGCGCGAGGGGCGGGACAGTTCGGCATGGCTCATGGGCAGGCTCCGGCGCAGTTTGCTGGAGACTGGCAGGCGTACATGACAGCGCCATGGCAAAACAGTGACGAGTGATGGCGTGCAGGGATTGAGGCACAATGGGCGCCTGCCCTGCGAGGAAGCCCCCATGACCGCCGGCCCGATCCTCTCGCTGCGCCATTACCGCGACAGCCTGATCGCCCACAGCCACGAACACCCGCAACTGGTGTTCGGCCTGCGCGGCCGCCTGGAGTTCGAGGTCCAGGGGCATGGCGCCGGCATCGATCGCCAGGGGCTGATCGTGGTCCCGGCGGGTGCTCATCACACATGCGCCAGCGATGCCGGCAGTGATTGCCTGGTGCTTGATGTGCCTGGGGAGCCTTGGCTGCGCGAGCACCTGGGCGAGCATGCCGATGCCAGCCGCCGCCTGCTCGACCGCCCCGCCGCCGTATGCCTGGATGAGCGCCAACAGCAACTGGTGGACTGGCTGGCGACCAGCCCCGTGCACGACCCGTTGATCGCCAGGCAAGGCGCGGCCCTGCTGCTGGCCAGCCTCAACGCCACGGCGGCAGCCAGCGTGCACGCCAGCCAGCGCCTGCCCTACAGCGCCTTCGATGCGCATATCGAACAGCATGCTGCCTACCCGCTGCAGGTTGCCGACCTGGCACGCATCGCCGGGCTGTCCATTGCCCGGCTGCATGCGCGATTTACCGCGGAGTGCGGGATGACTCCGATGGACTACATTCGCCAGCGGCGGTTGCTCAAGGCGCGGCGGCTAATCGTGCAGACCGTACTGCCGATGGGCGAAGTTGCGGCGCAGGTTGGGTATAGCTCGCAAAGTGCCTTTTCAGCGGCGATGCTGCGGGCGTTCGGGTGTACACCTTTGGCTTTGCGGCGAGAGTCTGGCGATAACTGACAGCAGTCTTGCGACAGAATGTGTTTGCCTGAGGCTTTACACTTTGCCTTTGCCGGCCCCTTCGCGGGTAAACCCGCTCCTACAGGATTTCCCGCGGCCCTGAAGGTTGTGCACACCTGTAGGAGCGGGTTTACCCGCGAAAGGCCCGGCACAACCTGTAGGAGCGGGTTTACCCGCGAAAGGACCGGCACTGCCTGTAGAGATCTTCATCAAGGACTACCATGAACCACCGCACCGCCCTCGGCGCCCTGCACATTGGCGCGCTGTTCTTCGGCCTTACCGGCGTCTTCGGCAAACTGGCCACCAGTGCCAGCCCGGCGATCATCGTCTTCGGTCGCGCTGCCTTCGCCGTACTCGCCCTGGCCCTGTTCGCCAGCCTGGCCGGTCCGGGCTGGCAACGCCTGAGCAGCCAGGATGCGCGCCGCCTGCTGCTCGGTGGTGTGCTGCTGGCCGGCCACTGGGTCAGCTTCTTCATCGCCGTCAAAGTGGGCGGCGTAGCCATCGCCACCCTCGGCTTCGCCAGCTTCCCGGCCTTTACGGTGATCCTCGAAAGCCTGCTGTTCCGCGAGCGTATCCACCGTAACGAAGCCGTCTTGGTCGTGCTGGTCAGCATCGGCCTGATACTGGTCACACCGGCATTCGACCTGGCCAGCGAAGCCACCGGCGGCCTGCTCTGGGCACTGCTCTCGGGCCTGCTATTCTCGCTGCTGTCACTGACCAACCGGGCCGGCTCCGGCCGTTTGCCTGCGGTACAGGCCGCTCTTTGGCAAAACCTGGTGGTGGGCCTGTGCCTGCTGCCGTTCGCAGCGCCCGGCCTGACCGACGTTGCGGCCCCGGACTGGCTGTGGATCGCCCTGCTCGGCATCTTCTGCACGGGTGTGGCGCACAGCCTGTTCGTCGCCAGCCTGGCGGTGATCAAGGCGCGCACCGCCGCCGTCGTGTTCGGCATGGAGCCGGTCTACGGCATTGCCGTGGCCTGGGCAGTGTTCGCCGAAACCCCGACCGTGCGCATGCTGCTGGGCGGCGCGCTGATCATCTTCGCCATCGTACTGTCCAGCCGCCTGGCTGCCGAGCAGCCGCCCAGGCAGCGGCCACTGACCGAGGGCGCCTGATCAGCGGTCGTTGTGACCAAGATCACGCTGCGGGTCGACCTGGTCGCGCACCCGCTGCTTCAGTACCTTCGCTTCGGGGAAACCACCGTCGGCCTTGCGCTCCCAGATCTGCACACCATTGCAGGTGATGCGGAAGATACCCCCGGTACCCGGCTCCAGCGCTACCCGGCCAAGGTCGTCGGAAAAGGTGCTGAGCAGTTCCTGTGCCAGCCAGGCAGCACGCAGCAGCCACTGGCACTGGGTGCAATAGGTGATGACGATTTCCGGCTTGTGATCAGCCATGGTGAAACATCTCCAGGTAAGGGGCCGCTTATACTAGCGGTCTTTAGCCCACGGTTTGAGACTCACGATGCGCCGTTTGCTGTTCTGTTTTCTGCTCGTCCTTACCTCGCTTACGGCAATCGCTGCGGAACCCGCCAGGCCCAAGGTTGGCCTGGTGTTGTCTGGCGGTGCGGCCCGTGGCCTGGCCCACATCGGCGTACTCAAGGCGCTGGAGGAACAGGGTGTGCGCATCGACGCCATCGCCGGCACCAGCATGGGCGCGGTGGTCGGCGGCCTGTATGCCTCGGGCTACAGTGTCGAAGAACTGGAAAAACTTGCGACCACCCTTGACTGGCAACAGGCACTCTCCGACGCCCCGCCGCGCAAGGATGTGCCGTTCCGGCGCAAGCAGGATGACCGTGACTTTCTGGTCAAGCAGAAGCTCAGCTTTCGCGACGACGGCAGCCTGGGCCTGCCGCTGGGTGTGATCCAGGGCCAGAACTTGTCACTGCTGCTGGAAAGCAAACTGGCGCATACCGCCGACACCCGCGACTTCGACAAGCTGCCCATCCCCTTCCGCGCGGTGGCTACCGACATCGCCAGTGGCGAAAAAGTCGTATTCCGCCGTGGTCACCTGCCCCAGGTAATCCGCGCCAGCATGTCGATCCCCGCGGTGTTCGCCCCGGTCGAACTGGACGGTCGTCTGCTGGTGGACGGCGGGATGGTCGACAACATCCCGGTGGATGTGGCCCGCGAAATGGGCGTGGACCTGGCCATCGTGGTCGACATCGGCACCCCGCTGCGCGATCGCAAGCAATTACTGACGGTGGTCGACGTGCTGAATCAGTCGATCACTTTGATGACCCGGCGCAACTCCGAAGAACAACTGGCCAGCCTGCACCGCGACGACATCCTCATCCAGCCATCGCTGACTGCCTTCGGCGTGACAGATTTCGGCCGTGCCCGCGACATGATCGACGCCGGTTACCGCGCCACTCGCCTGCTTGACCCGCGCCTGGCCGCCCTGCGCCAGCTCGAGGGCGACGCCAGCCTGGCCGTGGCCCGCTCGCCGCGCCAGCGCACGCCGGTAATCACCGCAATCCGGATCGAAAACGACTCCAAGGTCAGCGATGATGTGATCCGCTCGTACATCCGCCAGCCGATCGACGCGCCGCTGGAACTGGACCGCCTGCAGACCGACATGGGTACGCTGTATGGCCTGGACTACTTCGACAGGGTGCAGTACCGCGTGGTGCACAAGGGCAACGACAATACCTTGGTGATCAACGCCCGCGGCCGACGCGGCGGCACCGACTACCTGCGCCTGGGCCTGAACCTGTCCGATGACCTGCGCGGCGACAGCGCATTCAACCTGGGCGCCAGCTACCGGGTCAACGGCATCAACAGCCTTGGCGCCGAATGGCTGACCCGCGGCCAGATCGGTGACCAGCAAGCGCTGTACAGTGAGTTCTACCAACCCCTGGATGTGGGCTCACGCTACTTCATCGCGCCGTACCTGGACCTGGGTTCGCAGAACATCGAAGCCACCCTGGACAACGACCCCGTCGCCGAGTATCGCCTGGAGCGCTACGGTTTTGGCCTGAACGTAGGCCGGCAGATCGGCAACAGCGGTGAAGTGCGTCTGGGAGTGGGCAAGGCCTGGGGCGAGGCCGAGGTGCGCATCGGCGACCAGGATCTGCCCAAAGTCAGTTTCAACGAAGGTTTCTACGAGCTGAAGTACTCGTTCGACACCCTCGATAACGTGTACTTCCCGCACCATGGCGAGGACATCGGCCTGACCCTGCGCAAATACGACAAGTCGCTGGACTCCGACCAGGATTACCGGCAGTGGCTGTTCACCCTGGACAAGGCCATCAGCAGCGGGCCGAACACGTTAGTGCTGGGTGGGAGCTACGGGCGCACGCTGGACGATACCGAAGTGGTGACGTCGAGCTTCGTGATGGGCGGGGCGCGACAGCTGTCAGGCTTCCGCGAGGACTCGGTATCGGGGCAGAACGCGAGCCTGGTGCGCATGGTCTATTACCGCCGGCTGACGCCGCGGGCCTATGTGCCGCTGGACTTCCCGCTGTACATCGGCGGCTCGCTGGAGCGTGGTCGGGCGTGGAACAACGACAACGAATTCGACAGTGGGTACATCAATGCGGCGAGCATCTTCCTGGGGCTGGATACGCCTCTAGGGCCGCTGAACTTCAGCTACGGCGCCAACAGTGCGCATGAGCAAGCGGTGTACCTGAACCTTGGGCACACCTTTTGAGGCTTGCACTGCACCTGCATCGATGGGTGAGCTCAGGACTTTTCGAGGTTGGCCAGGATCTTGGCATGCACGCGCATACAGACCTGCAAGTCCGCCTCGTCCACGCCGGTAAACAGCTCTACCCGCAGCTGGTTGGCGATGGTCTCGATCTGATCGATCAACGGCTTGGCCGGCGGGCACAGCACAATCTTCTTCGCCCGCCGATCCTCCAGCACCGCCTGCCGGCGCACCAGCCCTTGCGCTTCCAGGCTGTCAAGCAGACGCGCCAGGGTCGGGCCTTCGACGCCTACGCTCTGGGCCAGCTCACGCTGTGTCGGGGCTTCTTCGAAGCGCGCCAGGTGCAGCAACACCAGCCAGCGCGCCTGGGACAGGTTGAGCCCGGCCAGGCGGCGGTCCAGCTCGGCACGCCAACCTCGGGACATCTGAGCCAATTGCATGCCAAAGCGGTGTTGGTTGTCGTTCAGGGGCATAAGGAACTCATTGGAGTGGATCTAATTATTAGGCAGCTAACCATGCCCTGCCCCACGAGGCAAGGCTCGGCCATGGTTACGCGTTCGATAATCGTCAAAAAGCATGACAAAGGTCAGCAGATGGCGCTTCTGCCTTCGATCCTGCATGCGTTTACAATTCGAATTCCGCCGCCAGCGCTGCGCGCACGCAATAGAGTACGCCCTCCGGCACCCGCGCCCCGAATTGCGGGGCAATGGCCGACACCGGTGGCAGCTCACCCTCACCATCAAGAAAGGCGTCCTGCACCTCCATCATCAGGTCTTCCGGCAGGTCGATGGCCTGGTCCAGACTCAGTTCCTGGCGGCCCAGCGCCTCGGCCAGCAGGCTATACACGTTCTTCTCGCTGCAATTGAGCTGCCCGGCGATCTGCGCCGGGGTCATGCCGGCACGGGCCAGGCTGACCAGTTCATGGCGCAGGTCGAGCACCACTTTCGGTGCCTCGTCGGTGCCACCGCTGTTGTTCAGCACTTCGAGGAACGCCTGGCCGTAGCGCTCCAGCTTGCGCGCCCCCACACCGCTGACCTGGGCCATGTCGCTGAGGCTGACCGGCTGGCTGCGCAGCATCTCCAGCAGTGTCGAGTCGGGGAAGATGACGTAGGGCGGCACACTGTGTTCTTCGGCCAGCTTGCGGCGCAGGGTACGCAGCGCTTCCCACAGATCGCGCTCTTCGGCACGCACCAGCTGGCTGGCCGGGCTGCCGCCGCTGGACGACGAGGTTTTGGCCGTGGTCTGCGGTTTGAGGTCACGGCGCAGTTGCAAGGTCACCTCGCCGCGCAGCAGCGGCCGGCAGCTGTCGGACAGGCGCAGTCCGCCGTAGCCTTCCAGGTCGATATCGACCAGCCCGCGCGCCACCAACTGACGGAACAGCGAGCGCCACTCCACCTCGGCCAAGCCTTTGCCAACGCCGAATACCGACAGCTTCTCGTGGCCGAAATTGCGCACCTTCTCGGTGTCCTTGCCCAACAGCACATCGACCAGGTGGCCAACACCATAGCGCTGGCCGGTGCGGAACACCGCCGACAGCGCCTGGCGGGCCGGCTCGGTGGCGTCCCAGGTCTGGATGTTGTCGACACAGTTGTCGCAGTGCCCGCACGGTTGTTCGAGGGTTTCGTCGAAGTAGGCCAGCAGCGTCTGGCGGCGGCAGCGCGTTTCTTCGCACAGCGCCAGCATGGCGTCCAGCTTGTGCTGCTCGATGCGCTTGTGGCGCTCGTCGCCTTCGGAGTTCTGCAGCATCTGCTTGAGCATCACCATGTCCTGCAGCCCGTAGGCCATCCAGGCATCGGAGGGCAGGCCGTCACGGCCGGCCCGGCCGGTTTCCTGGTAGTAGGCTTCAAGCGACTTGGGCAGGTCGAGGTGAGCAACGAAACGCACGTTGGGCTTGTCGATACCCATGCCGAAAGCAATGGTAGCGACCATGATCAGCCCTTCCTCGTTGAGAAAGCGGTGCTGGTTGGCCGCACGTGTCTCGGCGGCCAGGCCGGCGTGATACGGCAGCGCAGGGAAACCCTGACTGCAGAGGAAGGCGGCGGTTTCGTCGACCTTCTTGCGCGACAGGCAGTAGACGATGCCTGCGTTGCCACGACGTTCGCCGAGGAAGGCCATCAACTGCTTGCGCGGTGCCTCCTTGGGCACGATGCGGTAGAAGATGTTGGGCCGGTCGAAACTCGACAGGAAGCGCTCGGCGCCTTGCAGGTGCAGGCGCTGAACGATCTCCTCGCGGGTTCGCATGTCGGCTGTAGCGGTAAGCGCAATGCGCGGTACATGCGGAAACAGTTCGGCCAGCTGGCCCAGCTGCAGGTACTCTGGGCGGAAATCGTGCCCCCATTGCGATACACAGTGGGCCTCGTCAATAGCGAACAGCGAGATGTCCAGATCGCGCAGGAAGTCGAGCATGCGCGGCTGCACCAGGCGTTCCGGCGCAAGATACAGCATCTTGACTTCACCACGGCGCAAGCGCCCGGCCAGTTCACGCTGCTGCTCCGCCGTCAGGGTAGAGTTCAGGGCGGCCGCAGATACACCCAGCTCGTCAAGGGTGGCGACCTGGTCGTCCATCAGCGCGATCAGTGGCGATACCACCACCGTCAGGCCCGGGCGCAGCAGCCCCGGCACCTGGAAACACAGCGATTTGCCGCCACCGGTGGGCATCAGTACCAAGGCATCGCCGCCATTGGCCACGCATTCGATGATCGCTGCCTGGCGCCCACGGAAACTGTCGTAGCCGAAGATGTCCTTGAGAACGCGCTGAGCCTGTTCGAGCATGTGCAACTCCAAATCGCCGTACCATCCTGGATAAAGGCTGGACGAAAAACCCGCCCCGCACACGCCAAATGCGTAAGCGGTTTTTGCCAGGCAGCCGTTAAAACCTGCCCCTGGATGAAAAATCGCGGAGTATACCGCAGCACCGTGCTGCACATGCACCGCGGCGATAGACGTTCCCTTTGCCCCGCTGCCGCTGCAAGGTGCTAGAATTCGTTATCGTTTATTCCCCAAGGTAGCCCTGTAATGTCCTTCGCCGAGCAACTGACCCGCCTGCAAGCCTTCCTCGACGCCGACGAGCTGCACGAAGAAGCGCTGGACTATGTCGCCGCACACGGCTACCTCACCGCTCTTTCGATCAACGCCGAGGACGTGCCCGAGCGCGAATGGATCGACGCCCTGTTCGCCGAGGAGCCGCACTACGCCAGCGAAGCCCAGCGCACCGAGATCGAAGCCACCCTGGTGGCGCTCAAGGCGCACATTGCCCGCCAGCTGGCCAGCGACGAAGAATTCGACCTGCCCTGCGACCTCGACCTGACCGATGAGCCGGACGATTCCGACCTGCGCGGCTGGTGCATCGGCTTCATGGAAGGCGTGTTCCTGCGGGAAGAGGCGTGGTTCGAGAACGCCGAGGAAGAAGTCAGCGAGATGCTGCTGCCGATCATGGTGGGTTCGGGCTTGTTCGACGAGCAACCAGAGTTCGCCGATATCGCCAGCAACGCCAACCTGCAGGATGACATGATCGTGCAAATCCCCGAGGCATTGAGCGCACTGTTCCTGCTGCTGCACGCCCCTGACGAAAAACCGGCGCTGCTCAAGCCACGCCACCACTGAGCAACCTGTGCGCTACCTGCTGCTGGCCACTGGCTGGCTCAGCGTCGCGCTGGGGGTGCTGGGGATATTTTTGCCGGTATTGCCCACCACCCCATTCCTGCTTTTGGCGGCGGCCTGCTTTGCCCGCAGCTCGCCGCGCTTTCATCACTGGCTGGTCCATCATCCCAAGCTGGGGCCATGGATCCGTGACTACCTCAGTGGTGAAGGCATCCCCCTCAAGGGCAAGGTCTACGCCATCGGCCTGATGTGGGCCAGCATTGGCCTGTCGTGCTATCTGGTGCCGCTATTCTGGGCGCGCACCTTCATGTTGACCAGTGCCGTATTGGTCACCCTGTACATTCTCAGCCTGAAGACCCTGCACAAGCCGAGGTGACAATATTTTGTCGCCAAATATCGCTTTCGCCTAATCAACAACCTATTTATCCAAATTAGTTCTGGAACTACGCATAGCCCTTGTATCCATTGGTTTTCAAGGCACTTCTTGGGTTCATTTCGTGCGCTGGAATGCACACTTATTAGACAACAAAGATCTTATATGGCAATTTGATATGAATAAATCTTCTTATCTATCGCGTTGAATGTACTTAGCTGTGTTGTTAAAAACCTGCAACACTATACGCGATAAGTTTATCGTCATTTTTTTGGCGAACAGCAGGATCAATTCCAGGATCAGGGAGATGTACCATGCGCGTTTTGAACCCCATCACCAGTGCTTTACTGTTGGCCCTGGCGAGTGCCAACGTACAGGCGATGTCGATTACCGAGGCTGTCCAAAGCGCCGTGGACTACCACCCACAAGTCAGCTCCAACCGTAACAGCAAGCTGTCGGCCGATGAAGACGTGAAGTTCGCGCGTGGTGGCTACTACCCTTCCGTGGACCTGGTTGCCGGTTACGGCCGCCAGCGCTCGGACAACGCCACTACCCGCGCCGAGGGAAACCACAACAAGGAAACCCTCAACTACACCCAGTCCGAACTGCGCCTGCGGCAGATGATCTTCGACGGCTTCAACACCTCGAATGAAGTAGGCCGCACCGAGGCGGTCTCTACCTCCCGCGCCTATTACACTCAGGCCGTTGCCCAGGATGTCGCCCTGCGTGCAGTCGAGGTCTACCTGGAAGTGCTCAAACGCCGTGAACTGGTGACCCTGGCCAAGAACAACCTGCAAGCTCACCTGCGCGTCAACGACCAGATTGGCCTGCGCAACGAGCGCGGCGTCGGCAGCACCGCCGACCTCGACCAGTCCCGCGCCCGTCGTGCCCTGGCGGAAAACAACCTGGACACCGCCGAAGTCGACCTGGCCGATGCCGAGGCCAACTTCTTCAGCGTGATCGGTCGCGCCCCGGACGAGCTGGAAAGCCCGCAGAGCATCAAGGGCGAGGTGCCAGGCACCCTCGACGAAGCCCGCGATGGCATGCGTCAGAACAACCCGTACATCAAGTCTGCCCAGGCTGACGTCAACGCCGCCGAGAAGCAGTACGAAGTGGGCAAGTCGACCTTCTACCCACGCTTCGACGCCATTCTGGCAACCGGAGCCAACAACAACACCGGCGGCGAGAAAGGCCACAACAACAACGACTGGCAAGCTGGCGTGGAGATGAACTACAACCTGTTCCGCGGTGGCAGCGACAAGGCTCGCCTGCAGTCCGACGCGCACAAGATCAACCAGGCACTGGACATTCGCAACAACGCCCTGCGTGAGTTGACCGAGAACCTGAGCCTGGCGTGGAACGCCATGAACAACGCCAGCAAGCAGCTGCCGACCGCGCGTGAATACGCCGAGACCACCAAGCGTGTGCGTGCGGCCTACCAGGACCAGTTCGGCCTGGGCCAGCGCACCCTGCTGGACGTACTCGACAGTGAGAACGAGCTGTACAACGCCGACCGCCGCTACACCGAGGTGCGTTACACCGAAGAGTTCTCGCGCTACCGCGTACTGGCGACCATGGGTGAATTGCTGAGCAAACAGCATATTTCGTTGCCACCAGAGGCGCTGGCGACCACCGAAGTCCGCACCGAGGCGCGTCTGCCTGAGATGCGTTGAGCGGGTTTTAGGTAGCGGGGCTGCTTTGTGTTGCGAATGGTGCAAAGCAGCCCTCAACCCTCATTCGCGGCCATGATTACGCTGAAAAGTCTCTACGCCCATAGCCCTGATCTGCCCCTCGATCAACGCCTCGAACGGCGCCAGCAGTGCATCGAAGCAGGCCGGTTGTTCCAGCGTATTCAATGCCCCGACCACAGCCTCGATCGTCGACAATGCTCCCGCCTCCGGCGCTTTGCGCAACCGATAGCGTGAAGCGGCCACCTGCCCCAGCGTCACCCGTGGCAGCCCCCCAAGCAACGGGTTCAGGTACAGCAGCTTGCGCGCCTTGCGCCAGGTGCCGTCGGGCACGATCAGCAGCAAAGGTTTGTCGCCCGCCTCGCCATAGGCTGTCAGCACCTGGGCGTCATCCCCCGGGAACAGCAGCACCGGCTGGTATTCAGGGGTGGCGAGCAGGTCATGCAGGTCATCGAACACCTCTCCAATCCGCAGCTCGGCATTGTTCAGGCCAAGGGCAGCCAGGCGCGCCGTGTTCAGGGCATGGGCAGTTTCACTGGGGTGCTGCAGCAGGATCACACGGGTGCGGCTGTCGAGCGCGGGGATCAGTGGGCATAGGCAATGGTCGAACGGGCGCTGGCAGCGCTCGCAGCGGGGTCTGGGCATGGCGGTCTCCTTGGCGGGGACAGTTTGCCACATAACCGGGGCCCGCTTTGCGGGCCATTCGCTCCTGTAGGAGCGGGCTTGCCCTCGAACACGGGCGAAGCCCGTGCCTGCCTCCGCGTGGCCTGCTTCGCGGCCCCAGCGATTTCAGCGGTTGAACCTTTCCGCCAGGCTGTGCAGGTACTCCGCCATGCGCTCGAGGTCCTGGCTGATTTCCGCGCCTTGCCTGGCTTGCCCGGCACTCTGGTCGCACAGTTGGGCAATCCTCACGATCTGCTGGTTGATGTCTTCAGCCACATGGCTCTGCTGCTCCGATGCCGTGGCCATCTGCTGGCTCATGCCGGTGATGCGGCTGACCGCCACGGCAATCCCGCTCAGCGCCGCCTGCACCGCCTCGACACTGTGCACACTGTCCCGGGAAATCTGCTCGCCCCGGCTGGCAGTGCTCACCGCTCGCTCCGCCCCGGCCCTCAACGAGGCAATGATATGGTGGATCTCTTCGGTCGACGCGCGGGTACGCTGCGCCAAAGACCGCACTTCATCAGCCACCACGGCGAACCCACGCCCTTGCTCACCGGCGCGCGCTGCTTCAATGGCAGCGTTAAGCGCCAGCAGGTTGGTCTGCTCGGCAATCGAAGTGATCACGTCGACCACACTACCAATCGACTGGGTCTGCTCGGCCAAGGCGTTGACTGCCTGACCAATGTCATTGACCGCATCACTCATGCTGCCCATGGCTTGCAGGCTCTTCAGGGCCAGCTCGCTGCCCTGCTGCGCCAGCTGGTCGGCATCACCTGCCGCGTGCGCCGTGCTTTGCACGTTGTGGGTGACCTGCTGGATGGTAGCCGCCATCTGCGCGATAGCCGTGGCGGACTGGTCGGTCTCGCTGCGCTGGCGGTCGAGCATCTGCGCCTGCGCATCGGACAGGTCAGAGGATTGCGCAGCCCGCGATTTTACCCCGACCCCGGCATCCACCAGTCGGGTCAGGGCCGTTTGCAGACGGGCTTCTTCGCTGATGATGGCCAGATCGAGCTGGCCCCGCAGGCCCGAGTTGTCGCTGTAGGTCAGCGCCACCAGCGGGCTGGTGAAGGCCTTGGGGTGCTCGGCCAGCGTGCGGCGGACGGCCTGGTTCTGCCGGTGCTCGACCAGGTACCAGGCCAGCAGCAGGCTCGCCATCAGCACCCCAAGCGCCGCGTAAGGCGGCAACCACAGGTAACCCGCCGCCGACAGCACGCCTGCGACGATCAGCGGCCAGCCATGGCCCAGGCCGTGCCCCAGACGAGCAGCCCAGGGCACCGGGCTGCGGCCATCGCGCAAGCGCGCATACAGTGCCTCGGCACGGCGGATCTGCTCACGGGTGGGCACCGAGCGCACCGACTCGTAGCCACTGATCCGCCCCTGTTCGTATATCGCCGTGACGTAGGCGCTTACCCAGTAGTAATCGCCGTTCTTCGCCCGGTTCTTGACGATGCCCATCCAGGGTTTGCCCTGCTTGATGGTTTCCCACATATGGCCAAACACCGCCGGCGGCATGTCCGGGTGGCGCACCAGGTTGTGCGGTTGACCGATCAGTTCGTCGTAGGTAAACCCGCTGATCGCCACAAAGGCGTCGTTGCAGTAGGTGATGCGGCTGTTGAGGTCAGTCGTGGAAATCAGGCGTTGATCGCCGGAGAAGGTTCTTTCGTGCTCAGTGACGGGCAAATTCATGCGCATCTTGGGCGATCCTTGCAGGATGAAATAAGGGGAAATCATCAGCGCAAGTTGATATGTAGCAGAGCGCTATCAGGTTAGCGGCCAGCGTTTACCGGAATTTAACCCCCTCCCGACGGAATGCATGAATGCGTCGCATCTCAGCCCACGTTGAGCTGGCTTTTCAACAGGTCACGGAAGGTCTGGATCAACGGTTCGCGGCTGCGCCCGCGGCGAATGATCAGCGAGAACGGGGCCTGGTAACCAAAGGTCGACGGCGACAGCACGCGCAAGTCACCTTTGTCGACCCAGGCTTGGGCGTAGTGCTCGGGCAAGTAGCCAATATAGGCCCCGGAAAGGATCAGGATCAGCTGCGCCTCCATACTTTCAACTGTCGCAGCACTGTGTTTGAAGCCATGCCGGGCCAGTTCGGCCTGGCTCCAATAACCACGGCCGACCATGCGCTGCTGGGTCACCACCTGCTCGGGAATGCGCCGCTCGGCATACAACGGGTGGCGGCTGCTGCAGTACAGCCAATGCTGCTCGCGGTACAACGGCTGGTAGAGCAGACCGCTCATCCGCGAAGAAAACGCGCCTATGGCCAGGTCCAGGCGGTTGTCCTGCACACCCAGTTGCAGCTCGTAGGGGCTGGACACCGACAGGTGCAGGTGCACCGCCGGGTGCTCCTGGCTGTAGGCGCCGATGGCTTCGGCCAGCGGCAAGGCGCGGTCACCGACCGTGGAGTCGATCACCCCAAGGTTGAGGGTGCCACGCAATTCACCCTTGAGGGCGGCGGCATACTGCTCGAAACCGTCCAGCTCGGCCAGCAGGCGCAGGGTTTCCTGATGGAACAGCTCGCCCTTGCTGGTCAGGCTGAAGCCACCCCGCCCCCGGTGGCACAGCACGATACCCAAGGCGCCCTCCAGCTGGCTCATGTAGGTACTGATGGCCGAGGTCGACAGGTTCAGCTCGCGCTGGGCGTTGGCAAAGCCCTGGTGGCGCACCACGCTGATGAAGATGCGCAGCAGTTTCAGGTCGGGCAAGGTCGAGGCCATGGTGCAACGGTTCCACAAAGGGTATGTGCGCGCAGTCTAACTGCTCCACCCGGCTTTAGTTCAGAAAATCCTGAACTAAGTATTTGTCGGTAGCGATTCTTCCCCGGCACTCCCTTGAGCAGACTTGGCCGAAATGTCCCTACCCGCCGGCAAAACCCACGTGAATGGCGCGCGGCGGCACAGGTTCGAACAAACACAACAATCGACCGACTGATGAGGCCCACCGTGGACAAGACTCTCCACCAACCACTGGGCGGCAACGAAATGCCGCGTTTCGGCGGCATCGCCACCATGCTCCGCCTCCCCCACCTGCAAAGCGCCGAAGGCCTGGATGCTGCCTTCATCGGCGTACCACTGGATATCGGTACCTCGCTACGCTCCGGTACCCGCTTCGGCCCACGGCAGATCCGCGCCGAATCGGTGATGATCCGCCCGTACAACATGGCTACCGGTGCCGCCCCGTTCGACTCGCTGTCGGTAGCCGATATCGGTGATGTGGCAATCAACACCTTCAATCTGCTGGACGCCGTGCGCATCATCGAAGAAGCGTATGACGAGATCGTCGAGCACAACGTCATCCCCATGACCCTGGGTGGCGATCACACCATCACCCTGCCGATCCTGCGTGCGCTGCACAAGAAGCACGGCAAGATCGGCCTGGTGCACATCGATGCCCACGCCGACGTCAACGACCACATGTTCGGCGAGAAGATCGCCCACGGCACCACCTTCCGCCGCGCCGTGGAAGAAGGCCTGCTCGATTGTGACCGTGTGGTGCAGATCGGCCTGCGCGCCCAGGGCTACACAGCCGATGACTTCAACTGGAGCCGTCGCCAAGGCTTCCGCGTGGTCCAGGCCGAAGAGTGCTGGCATAAGTCGCTGGAGCCACTGATGGCCGAAGTGCGGGAAAAAGTCGGCGGCGGCCCGGTTTACCTGTCGTTCGACATCGATGGCATCGACCCGGCCTGGGCGCCCGGTACCGGTACCCCGGAAATCGGCGGCTTGACCACCATCCAGGCGATGGAGATCATTCGCGGCTGCCACGGCCTGGACCTGATCGGCTGTGACCTTGTCGAAGTCTCCCCGCCTTACGACACCACCGGCAACACCTCGCTGCTCGGTGCCAACCTGCTGTTCGAGATGCTCTGCGTGCTACCGGGCGTGGTGCGTCGTTAATACCGCTACACCCCGGCAGGAGCCATGAGGGAGGGCCACTGAGGCCCGCCAACACACGACAAGACCGCCGGGCGCGGTGAACCCGCCCGCATGGTCGATCTCGCCATAATAAAGATAATCGGGAGACCCCCAATGGCCTTGGACATTATTGTTGTAATGATCTACACCGCCGGCATGCTCGGGCTTGGCTGGTATGGCATGCGGCGCGCGAAAACCCATGAAGACTACCTGGTGGCCGGGCGCAATCTCGGCCCGGTGCTGTACATGGGCACCATGGCCACCACCGTGCTCGGTGGTGCTTCCACCGTCGGCACCGTGCGCCTGGGCTACGTCCACGGCATTTCCGGTTTCTGGCTGTGCGCAGCCCTGGGCCTGGGCATCATCGCCATCAACCTGTTCCTCGCCAAACCGCTGCTGCGCCTGCGCATCTTCACCGTGACCCAGGTACTGGAACAGCGCTACAACCCGACCGCACGCCAGGCCAGCGCCGTCATCATGCTGGCTTACGCGCTGATGATCGGTGTCACCTCGACCCTGGCCATGGCCACCGTCCTGCAGGTGCTGCTGGACCTGCCGTTCTGGGCTTCACTGATGCTCGGCGGCGGTGTGGTAGTGCTGTACTCCACCATTGGCGGCATGTGGTCGCTGACACTGACCGATATCGTCCAGTTCGTGATCAAGACCGTCGGCCTGATGTTCATCCTGCTGCCGGTGTGCCTGTACAAGGCCGGTGGCTGGGACACCCTGGTGGCCAAATTGCCAGCGGCCAGCTTCCAGCTGACTACCATTGGCTGGGACACCATCATCACTTACTTCCTGATCTACTTCTTTGGCATCCTCATCGGCCAGGACATCTGGCAGCGGGTGTTCACCGCCCGTGACGAAAAGGTCTGTCAGCGTGCCGGTACCACCGCTGGTGTGTACTGCGTGCTGTATGGCCTGGCCTGTGCTGCGATCGGCATGGCTGCGCATGTGCTGATGCCCGACCTGGCCAACCCGAACAACGCCTTTGCCGAGATGATCAAGACCACCCTGCCCGATGGCATCCGTGGCCTGCTGATGGCAGCAGCGCTGGCGGCCATGATGTCCACCGCCAGCGCCGGTCTGCTGGCTGCCTCGACCACCGTGACCGAAGACCTGCTGCCCAAGTTGCGTGGTGGCAAGCAGTCGAGCCTGGGTACCAGCCGCCTGTTCACCCTGCTCACCGGCCTGGTGGTGCTGGGCATCGCGCTGGTGGTAAATGATGTGATCAACGCCCTGACCCTGGCTTATAACCTGCTGGTCGGCGGCATGCTGATCCCGCTGATCGGGGCGATCTTCTGGAAGCGTGCGACCACCGCAGGCGCGATTGCCAGCATGTCGCTGGGCTTTGCTACCGCCCTGCTGTTCATGTTCCTGGACGGGCTGGAGGCCAATACGCCAATCTACTACAGCCTGGCAGTAGGGCTGGTGAGCTTTGTGGGGGTGAGCCTGGCGTCACGCAAGTCGGTGGCAGCGGTAAAGCTGGCCTGACTGCTGTACCGGCCCTTTCGCTTGTAGGAGCGGGCTTGCCCGCGAAAGGGCCGGCACAGGCAATAGACAATCAGCAGACACAAAAAGGCCGCTGCACCAAACCGGGTGAAGCGGCCTTTGTCGTTAATCAGCGCCGACGCGGTTGACGTTTGCGCTGCTCTTCATCAGTCGGGATCGGCACCGGCTGCAAGGGTGGTGGAATCAGCCCCAAGGCGACAGCAAGGTCATGGAGCCAGTTTGACAGTGGTTTATTCATAATGCCCCCTTGACGGGTCAGCCTCACGGCAAATCAATCCTGCAATGTTTCATACAGATCATAGCCCGATGTCCTGTATTACGCATGCCTCTGTTCCTACAGATAAGGGCGATTTTGACGCGGATCAAGCCGTGGCGGCGCATTCCGACGACTGGTTAATCGTTTCGCTTTGTTGCAGGTCGATCCATGCCTGCAGATTAGCCCCACGCATGCCCTGGCGCCACATCAGCCAGGTGACCGCCTGATCGAAAGGTGCCTGCAGCGGGTGCACCCTCACCCGATCACGTCCAGGCAGGCTGTCGAGCATCGACTGGGCCATCATTGCCACACCCGCACCCGCGATCACACAGGCCAGCATGCTCTGGTACGACTCGATCTCCATCACACGCCCCATCGGCGTATGGGCATGGGCATACCAGGCCTCCAGGCGCATGCGGTACGAGCAGCCCTGGCGGAAGGTGAACACCGCCTTGCCCGCCACGTCCTTGGCTGTGAAGACCGCCGGGTGCTCAGGGCTGGTGATCAGTACCAGTTGCTCATCGCACAGCGGCACGCCATCCAGCCCGGCAAGGCTCGGTGGCCCGTCCACAAGAGCAGCATCCAGGGTGTGGTTCAACAGCCCTTCAAGCAACTCGCCGCTGGGTGCTGCACGCACTTGCAGGTTCACCTGCGGGTAAGCCTGATGATAGCGCGCCAGCAACGCCGGCAGGTGGGTCGCCGCCGTGCTGTACATGGTCCCCAGCACGAAGTCCCCAGCCGGCTGACCGCCACGCACGGCGCCCAGCGCTTCGTCGCGCAAGGCGGACATACGGTTGGCATAGTCCAGCAGCACCTTGCCTGCTGGCGACAGTTGCAGGCGCTGGCGTTCGCGCAGGAACAGTTCGACGCCCAGCTGCTCCTCGAGTTGGCGCAGGCGCGTGGAAAGGTTTGATGGCACTCGATGCAGACGCTCTGCGGCGCGGGTAACCGAACCTTCCTCGGCCACGGCCTGGAAGATACGCAGTTGGCTGAATTCCACAGCATTCTCCAAAACAGAACAACTTGATCATCATTATTCAATTTTATTGAAAAACAAAGCGCCTTAACCTGCCATCTATCGCTTACCTGCGCAGGAGACCTGTCATGTCGCCACTCATTCAACTGCTCGCCAGCGCCGTGGCGCTGATGATGGCCATGGGCATCGGCCGTTTCGCCCTCACCCCGCAACTGCCGCAACTGATTGCCGAAGGCCAGTTCGACCTGACAGTCGCCGGGCTGGTCGCGGCGGCCAATTACCTGGGCTATTTCGTGGGTGCGGTGGACGCCATGTTCGCCCGCTCGCCAGGCCAGGTACGGCTGCGCCTGCATGGGGGGCTGTGGCTGTGTGTGCTGCTGACCCTGGCCTCCTGGGCTGCCAACGGCTTCTGGGGGCACCTGCTGCTGCGCTTTGGCACAGGCGTAGCCAGCGCCTGGGTGCTGGTGATGATCACCAGCCTCAGCCAGCAAGTAGCCACTGCGCACAACCGCCAACGCCTGGGAGCGCTGGTATTCGCCGGGCCCGGCCTCGGTATCGCCGTGACCGGGCTACTGGCACTGGTTGCGCATGTGCTGGGGCTTGGCTCGGCAGCCCTGTGGCTGATCTATGCCATGGCTGCGCTGGTGATGCTGCTGGCAGTGCTGCCGTGGTTGCCACGGGCATTGCAAGCGGCACCGACTCAGTCGCCAGTACGGCAAGGCCCGACGCGCAATGTCGGCACTGGCCGCCTGGGGTTGGTGTATGGCCTGTATGGCATGGGCTACATCCTGCCGGCCACCTTTCTGTCACAGATGGCCAATCAGCAGTTTCGCGGACAGTGGCTGGCGGACCTGTTCTGGCCGGCGTTTGGCCTTGCGGCGGCGCTGGGCGTGTTGCTGGTGAGCGTGCGCCGTGGTGGCCGCACGTCAACCTGGTTGACCGCCACCCTGTGGTTGCAAGGGCTGGGTGTGGTGGCCTGCCTGATGGGTGGGGGTATCGGGCTGGCGCTGGGTGTCGCGCTGTGTGGCGGGCCGTTCCTGGCATGCATGCAACTGGTCATGCAACGCTCGCGCGAGTTGGCGCCACAGGCCACACAGCGCAATGCCGGGCTGCTGACCGCATGCTTTGCCTTGGGGCAGTTGAGTGGGCCGCTGTTGGCGGCGCTCAGCAGCCACTACAGCGGTGGGCTGCAACCGGCATTGATGCTGGCGGCGGGCGGGTTGGTGGTGGCTGGCGGGTTGGTCCAGTTGCCGGGTGATGCACAACAAGGAAGCGCCTGTCAGGCCAAGGTTGCATCCTGAGCAGGTACAGGCAACACATCACCCTACCAACCGCCGCAATTGTTGTTTCACCCAAGGCTCGGCACTGACCAGGATCACACCCAACAACACCATCAACGCCCCCACCACGAAATTCGCACTGAGCGGCTCATCCAGCAGCAAAACGCCAAAGGTCACCCCAAACAATGGGGTAATGAAGGAAAACACCGCGAGGTTCGACGCCAGGTATTTGCGCAGCAACCAGAACCAAGTGAGGTAGCTGATGAACGACACCACAATCCCCTGGAACAATACACTGCCCATCGCCAGCGGCGTCAGCGACACCGCGCCGATCTGCCCGCTGAGCAGGGCGATCAGCAACAGCCCGGCAAAACCGACCGCCAGCTGATAGAACAGGGTCAAGGTCGCTGGCGCCTCCGACAACCGCGAGCAGCGCACCACCACCGTGGTCGCGCCCCAGGCCAGCCCGGCGATCACGCCAAAGGCATCACCCAGCAAGGTGCGGCCGTCCATGTGCTCGAACGAAGTGCCACCGGCAAAGGCCATGGCAATGCCGCCGAAGGCCAGCAGAATGCCCAGCCACTGCAGCAGCCGCAAGCGTTCACTGGGTAGCCGAAAATGCAGGCCCAAGGCGGTAAATACCGGCGCGGTATAGAGGAATACCGACATGTGCGCCGCCGAGGTCAGTTTCAGCCCTTCGGCAATGAACAGAAACTCCACCCCGAACAGCCCGCCCGCCACCAGCCCTGCGCGCCAAGTGCTGCCGACCTGCTCCCAGCCACCCCGCCAGCACAGCATCAGGGCTACCAGCACAGCGGCAATGCCATTGCGCAGTGCTGCCTGCATCACCGGCGCGATATCGACGGCGGCGGTCTTGATCAGTACCTGCTGGCAGCCCCAGATCAGGCAAAGGCCCAGCATTACCTGGAAGGCAAAGGCGTCAGGGTTCTTGCGGACCGCGCTCATAAGCGGGCCTCTGGGGTGATCGTAGGCATGGGCAAGGCTCGGCAGCGTTCAGAGGCTACCGATTATCGGGTTTTGAATGCTGCACTTGCCAGCCTTAAAACGACCTCAAGCAATCTGTGCCTTCGCAGATACCCGTTCGAACGTCGTTTCGTCCAGCGCATCCTCCTGCTCATCCAGCACCTGGCGCGGGTGCTCGAAGCCGGGGATGCTGCTGTCGATCAGGCTCATCAAGCGCGAGCCGCGTTCGGTCAGGACGAAGTTTTCGCCATTGCCGCCGTCCTCTTCAGGCCGGCATTCAATGAATCCGCGCTCAAATAGCAGCTTTTCATACTCGCATGCACGGGTTTTCAGGTGATCCACGTCACCCACCGGCTCACCCTTGGCGGCCAGTGCAGCAGCATGCTGCTCGGCATAGGGGCGGGGCGTGAAGCTGTGACCGGCGCCGTTCTGCACTTCGTGCAGCAAGCGTTCGATCAGGTCCCAGTCGTAGGCGATGCTCATGGCTACGGGCTCCTGCTGTGGACGAAAGGGGTACACAGGTTGGGACCTGCCAAGGTTGCCAAGCGTTCCAAAGCGCTTAGCGCTGGCGTTGTTGCGCTTGCATGTACTGGCGCAGCAACTGATTGATGCGGGTCTGGTAGCCGCTGCCCTGCTCCTTGAACCAGGCGAGGACATCTGAGTCCAGTCGAATGGTCACCGTCTGCTTGGCGGGAACGCGCAGCTCGGCCTGGCGGAAAAAGTCCTGGTCCAGTTCAGGGATATCTGATGTGTCGATATCCTTGTCGTCCTGTCGGGCCAGGCGGCTCCAGTCAGTTCTCGATGATTTGGTCATAGTACCTGGCCTCCCGTTTGGTGGCTTTTCTTGCAGAAATGATGCGCATCACCGCACCCCGCCTCTCCGTGTACACGACGACACCTATCAGCGCCTTTAGCCATCCTAGGCTGACCCAACGTTCTTCAGCACATTCCACATCCTCATCACGCCGGATCAACATGGGATGGTTGAACATGTCAGGAACGTCGGCAAAGTCGATGCCGTGCTTGCGGATATTGCTCTGGTTTTTCCCTTCGTCCCATTCAAAGAACATGGGACGACCTGTATTTACAGCTGTACATACAATACCCCCTCTTTTCCTTCGAGACTAGAGCGATGTAGCGTGCTGCTCAACGGCGCTGGAGGGATACGGGAGCGTTTCAGAAACGGACTACCACCACCAAAGAAATCTTCCATCGGTCGCAAACCCTGAACTTCCCTGCCCCCACAGCCCTCCACCGGGCATCACCACCGCCGGAGGTTGGAAGGATGAAACCGCTACTGCCCATAGCCTGTGCCACTGCCCTGCTCTGCGCCCTGCCCGCTTGGGCCTGCACACCTGAAGAAGCAACGCAGAAACGTGAGGAGCTGGCCGGGCTGGTTACTCAGTTGACCGAGCAGAACCCGCAAAAGGCCAAGGAGATCAATGATGAGCTTCAGGGGATGGATCTGGGGACGGCGAGCAAGGACTTGCCCGACAAGTGTCAGCTGATCGACCAACGGATCAAGGAGTTGAAACAGGCAGAGAAAAAGGCGGAGTGATCGTTCGTCGCCTGCGCACGCCCTTCGCAGATGCGAACTTGCGTCGCTTCTGCAAAGGGCCTGCGTGAGTCTTATTCAGCAGCAGGCTTGCGCTTCTTCAGCGGTGCCAGGCCGTCAGCACTGGCCAGAGGCGCGTTGGCCTTCGGCTTGGCAGTAGGCTTGCGCTTGGCTGCGGCTTTCTTGTCGCCAGTCTTCTTCTCGACCTTTTTCTTCTTGCTACCAGCCGCCTTGCCCGAGGCCTTGACCTTCTTCGGCCCGTTGTAGGTGCCCTTCACTTCCTTGATGACCCGGCGCTCGAACTGCTGCTTGAGGTAGCGCTCGATGCTCGACATCAGGTTCCAGTCGTTGTGGGTGATCAACGAGATCGCCAGGCCTTCGCCACCGGCACGGCCGGTACGGCCCACACGGTGTACGTACTCGTCACCGCTACGTGGCATGTCGAAGTTGATCACCAGGTCCAGGCCGTCGATATCCAGGCCACGGGCTGCCACGTCGGTCGCCACCAGCACTTTGGAGCTGCCCTGCTTGAAGCGCTCGATGGCCAGCTTGCGGTCCTTCTGGTCCTTTTCGCCATGCAGCACGAAAGCCTTCACGTCCTTGGCCACCAGGTGACCGTAGATGCGGTCGGCCATGGCGCGGGTGTTGGTGAAGATGATCGCCTTGTCGAAGGTTTCGTTGGCCAGCAACCACTGCGCGATCTGCTCTTTATGCTGGTCGTGGTCGGCGGTAATGATCTGCTGGCGAGTGCCTTCAGCCAGTTGCGAGACACTGTTGAGCATCAGGTGTTCAGGGTCTTTCAGCACCTTGCCGATGATGTCGCGCAGGGCCGCGCCACCGGTGGTAGCCGAGAACAGCAAGGTCTGCTCGCGGTTTTCGCACTCTTTGCACAGGCGCTCCATGTCTTCGGCAAAGCCCATGTCGAGCATGCGGTCGGCTTCGTCCAGGATCAGGACCTGCACGTGGGACAGGTCGAGGTTGCCGGCATTGAGCTGCTCGAGCAGGCGACCCGGGGTGCCGATCAGCACGTCAGGCACCTTGCGCAGCATGGCGGCCTGTTCCTTGAAGTCTTCACCGCCGGTGACCAGGCCCGCCTTGACGTAGGTGAACTGCGAGAACAGCTGCACTTGCTTGAGGGTCTGCTGGGCCAGCTCGCGGGTCGGCAGCAGGATCAGCGAGCGGATCTCGACGCGCCCGCCTTTCAGGTCGACCAGGCGGTTGAGCAGCGGCAGGACGAACGCCGCGGTCTTGCCGCTGCCGGTCTGCGCAGTCACACGCAGATCACGCCCTTGCAGGGCCAAGGGGATGGCCGCGGCCTGCACCGGGGTTGGCTCAACAAATTTAAGCTCGGCCACGGCTTTAAGCAGGCGTTCATGCAGGGCGAATTGGGAGAACACGGAGGTAACCTCAGACAAGTGCGGGAAATTCAGTTGCATAGGGTAACGTTTTCTGCCGCCTTAGCCGAATTTCTTTTGGCAACTTTGTCGCTATCCGCGCTCTAATACGGCTTCGTTTCGCAACAAGACTGTACGCAAGCCCATGGATATCCAACGAATCTGGCGTGACTCCCTCGACCTGTGGGGCACCCTCGACCAACATCCCATGCTGCACGCCGCCATCGGTCTGGCGGTACTGCTGCTCATCTCCCTGGTAGTCGGCCGCCTGGCGCGCTTCCTGATACTGCACGGCGCGCGCCTGCTGGCCCGCCAGCCTGCGCTGAAGTGGCTGGACGACCTGCGCCACAACAAGGTGTTCCACCGCCTGGCGCAAACGACCCCGTCACTGGTGCTGCAATTCGGCCTGAAGCTGGTGCCTGAGCTGTCCGACACCGCCCAGCACTTCCTCGGCAATGTCGCCCTGGCCTTTACCCTGCTGTTCATGACCATGGCGCTGTCATGCCTGCTGGATGCCCTGCTCGACATCTATGCCCGTACCGAACATGCCCGCACCCGCTCGATCAAGGGCTACGTGCAACTGGCCAAGATGATGCTGTGGATCTTCGCCTCGATCGTCATCGTCGCTACCCTGATCGACCGCTCGCCGCTGTTGCTGCTGTCCGGCCTGGGTGCGATGTCGGCGGTGCTGCTGTTGGTGTACAAGGACACCCTGCTGTCGTTCGTCGCCAGCGTGCAGTTGACCAGCAACGACATGCTGCATGTGGGTGACTGGATCGAAATGCCGCAGGTAGGCGCCGATGGCGACGTGGTGGACATCACCTTGCACACGGTGAAAGTGCAGAACTTCGACAAGACCATCGTCTCCATCCCCACCTGGCGCCTGATGAGCGAGTCATTCCGCAACTACCGCGGCATGCAGCAGTCCGGTGGCCGGCGCATCAAGCGCAGCCTGTTCATCGACGCCGCCGGCGTGCGCTTCCTCACCCGCGAAGAAGAACAGCGCCTGAGCCAGGTGCAGCTACTGAGTGACTACCTGGCGGGCAAGCGCCAGGAACTGCAAAACTGGAACGAGGCGCTGGGGCCAGTGGCGGACCTTTCGGCCAACCGCCGCAAGCTGACCAACATCGGCACCTTCCGCGCGTTCGCCCTGGCTTACCTGAAGAACCACCCCAATATTCACCCGAACATGACCTGTATGGTGCGGCAGATGCAGACCACCGCCGAAGGCGTGCCGCTGGAGATCTACTGCTTCACCACCACCACGGTGTGGGCGGATTACGAACGGATCCAGGGAGATATCTTCGACTACCTGCTGGCGGTATTGCCGGAGTTCGGCTTGAGCCTGTATCAGCAGCCGAGTGGCAATGACATGCGCGTGGGGTTGGCGGGGCGCACGGCGGCAGAGCCGATGCCGCGTCGCCTTGAAGAGATGAACGAGGCCTGAGATTGCCGGGGCTGCCTAGCAGCCCCGGATCAAAGGGCGCGTCAGGCCTTGCCGGCCAGCGGTGCTTGCGCGCGACCACCCAGGCGGCTCAGCCACACCGACGCCAGGATGATCCCCCCGCCGATGAACAGCCGCCCTAGCGGCTCGTGCTGGTTCCAGATCAACAGGTTCAGCAGCAGCCCCACCGGCACATGCAGGTTGTTCATCACCGCCAGCGTACCGCCAGAAACCAGGCATGCACCTTTGTTCCACCAGTACAGCCCCAGCGCCGTCGGACACAGCCCCAGGAACAACAGCACCAGCCATTGCACGTCAGTGCTCGGCAGGTGCTGAGTGTTGCCGAACAGCAAGAAAGCCGGCAGCACCACCAGCAACGCGCCGAGGTAAAAGTACCCAAAGCGCGCGTAGTGTGGCAGGTCGCTGGGATGGCGAGCGACCAGGTGACGGTACAGCACCTGGCCAGCGGCGTAGGTAAAGTTAGCCAGTTGCAGCAGCAGGAAGCCGATGAAGAACTCGCCGCTGATGCTGTCGAAGCGGATCACGGCAGCACCGGCCACGGCGACCAGCGCGGCCACTAGCGCCCAAGCGTTGAAGCGCCGGTTCAGGGCATCTTCGATCAAGGTCACGTGTAGCGGCGTGAGGATCGTGAACAGCAGCACCTCCGGTACGGTAAGCACGCGGAAACTCAGGTACAGGCAGACGTAGGTGATGCCGTACTGCAAGGCGCCAATCAGCAGCATGGAACGCATGAAGCGTGGCTCGACCTGGCGCCAGCGGGTCAGCGGCAGGAACACCAGGCCGGCCAGCAGCACCCTGGCGAGCACTGCGAAATAGCTGTCGACGTGCCCGGCCAGGTACTCGCCGATCAGGCTGAAGGAAAACGCCTGGATCAGCGCGACGATTATCAGGTAGCCCATGGTTGCCTCTCGTGAATCAAGGCGGCGACCTTAGCGGGTTGCGGCGAATGAGTTCAACCATGAGGAATGTAGGGGCTGTACCGGCCTCTTCGCGGGCACGCCCGCTCCCACAGGGACCTGTATATCTTCCGGCAAGCGAATAGGCCGGCACTGACCACCAAAAAACCCCAGGCATAAAAAAACCCGGCCATACAAGCCGGGCAGGTACACCCAAAGGAGCAAAAACAGGTGTCAGGGTTGGGAATTCGTGATGCCTCAGGCCACCGCCGCCAACTTGGCCTTGGCTTGGTTGACGCCCTTCTCGTGGAACTCGCCGCTCATGTTCAGGCCTTCGGCATGGATGAAGTCGACATCGTGGATGCCGATGAAAGCCATCACCTGGCGCAGGTACGGTTCCTGGTGGTCACTGCTGGCACCCGCATGGATGCCGCCGCGGGCAGTCAGGACAATGGCGCGCTTGCCGGTCAGCAGGCCTTGCGGGCCGGTCGGGGTGTATTTGAAGGTGATGCCGGCACGCAGCACATGGTCCAGCCAGGCTTTCAGGGTGCTGGGGATGGTGAAGTTGTACATGGGCGCAGCCATCACCAGTACGTCGGCAGCCAACAACTCATTCGTCAGTTCGTTGGAACGGGCCAGGGCCTCCAGTTCGGCGGCGCTGCGCTGTTCTTCGGGCTTCATCCAGCCACCCAGCAGGTTCGCGTCCAGGTGGGGAACCGGGCTTACTGCCAGGTCGCGCACAGTGATCTGATCGGCCGGGTGAGCGGCCTGCCATTGCTGAATGAAGTCCTTGGTCAGCTGACGGGAAACGGAATCCTGCTGGCGGGCGCTGCTTTCGATGATCAGTACGCGGGACATGGGGGGTGCCTCCATCGGCAAAAAAGGGTGCGATTCGATGGAGGTGAGATTAAGGCTTGACCTATCGATAAAAAAGCGTAAAAAGTGGGTCCAATCTATCGATTAATCAGTTTATTCCGCGCTGCAGTTCAAGGCGATCCGCAGTTTGATGATTTGCCGATTGAATTTCGCGGTGACATCGACGCTTTTACCCGCCGGTACGTTCACCCGGCGCACCCGTGGTGCCTCTGGGCCATTGCGGAAGGTCACCTTGCACGCCGCCGGGACCTGCCCATAGTTGTTGAGGGTGATGGCGCCAATGTCATAGGCCGTGTCATAGGCGGTGTAGTCGAGCTTGACCCCGGTCAGCTCCTTCTCCACATCGATGGGATAAGCCATGGCCCCGAGGGGCAGGCACATCAGTATTGCCGCACAACATTTCTTCATGGGCCGCTCTCCTTGAAAGAGCGCAGCTTAGGACAACAGGAGCGAAAGATGAAAGCGCCGCGCGTAACCCTTGACCAGTGGCGAACCCTGCAAGCAGTGGTCGATCACGGCGGGTTTGCCCAGGCCGCCGAGGCCTTGCACCGCTCGCAGTCATCGGTCAGCTACACCGTGGCCCGCATGCAGGAGCAGCTGGGCGTCCCGCTGTTGCGCATCGATGGCCGCAAGGCGGTGCTGACCGAGGCCGGCAATGTGCTGCTGCGCCGCTCGCGCCACCTGGTCAAGCAGGCCAGCCAGCTCGAAGACCTGGCCCACCACATGGAACAGGGCTGGGAAGCCGAGGTGCGCCTGGTGGTCGATGCCGCCTACCCCAGCGCCCGTCTGGTACGCGCGCTGGCTGCGTTCATGCCACAAAGCCGCGGCTGTCGGGTGCGCCTGCGTGAAGAAGTGCTGTCTGGCGTGGAGGAAGTGATGCACGAAGGCATCGCCGACCTGGCCATCAGCAGCTACAGCATCGGCGGCTACCTGGGCGCCGAGTTGAGCGCAGTGGAGTTCATCGCCGTCGCCCACCCCGAACACAGCCTGCACCGCCTGGGACGCGAACTGACCTTCCAGGACCTGGAAAGCCAGCTGCAGGTTGTGATTCGTGACTCCGGGCGCGCCCAACCGCGCGACGTGGGCTGGCTGGGCGCCGAGCAGCGCTGGACCGTCGGCAGCCTGGGCACCGCCGCCACCTTCGTCAGCAGCGGCCTGGGTTTTGCCTGGCTGCCCCGTCACATGATCGAGCGCGAGCTGCGCGAGGGCGTGCTCAAGCCATTGCCGCTGGATCAGGGTGGCAGCCGCCACCCACTGTTCTACCTTTATTCGAGCAAAGAGAAGACCCTGGGCCCGGCCACGCAGATTCTCATCGACCTGCTGCGCAATTTCGACACCGCGCCACTGGACGTGCCCTTCGCAGCCCCCCCACAAGCCTGAGAGGACCGCGCCCATGGCCTATTTCGAACACGAAGGATGCACGCTGCATTACGAGGAATATGGCCAGGGCGAACCCTTGGTGCTGCTGCACGGCCTGGGCTCCAGTTGCCAGGACTGGGAGTTGCAGGTGCCGGTGCTCAGCGGCCACTACCGGGTGATACTCATGGACATCCGCGGCCACGGTCGCTCCGACAAACCCGCTGACGGTTACCAGATCGCCACCTTCAGTGCCGACCTGCTGGCCCTGCTCGAACACTTGCACACAGGCCCGGTGCATTTCGTCGGCCTGTCCATGGGCGGCATGGTCGGCTTCCAGTTTGCCGTCGACCACCCACAATGGTTGCGCAGCCTGTGCATCGTCAACAGCGCCCCCGAGGTCAAGCGTCGCACCCGCAGTGACTGGCTATGGTGGTTCAAACGCTGGAGCCTGGCGCGCGTGCTCAGTGTCGAAACCGTCGGCAAGGGGCTGGCCGAGCGGCTGTTCCCCAAACCACAACAAGCAGACCTGCGGCAGAAGATGGCCCAGCGCTGGGCGCGCAACGACAAACGCGCCTATCTCAAGAGCTTCGACGCCATCGTCGACTGGGGCGTGCAGGAACGCATCGGGCAGATTCACTGTCCTACCCTGGTGATCGCCGCCGACCACGATTACACGCCGATACAACTGAAACAGCGCTATGTCGCCCTCATACCCAACGCCAGGCTGGTCGTCGTCGACGATTCCCGGCACGCTACCCCCCTCGATCAACCCGAGGTCTTCAACCAGACCCTGCTGCAGTTCCTCGCAGCCGCTTCCACCTCTCAAGGATCTTTGAGCCCATGCTGAAAAAACTCCTGCTCACCGCCTGCTCGGTCGCCTTCGCCACCAGTGTCATGGCTTCCGACAAGACCCCGCACGTCCTGCTGGACACCAGCTTCGGCCAGGTCGAAATCGAGCTGAACGCCGAGAAGGCACCGCTCAGTACCAAGAACTTCCTGGAGTACGTGGACAGCGGCTTCTACAACAACACCATCTTCCACCGCGTGATCCCGGGGTTCATGGTCCAGGGCGGTGGGTTCACTGACCAGATGGTGCAAAAAGATACCAAGGCCCCGATCAAGAACGAGGCCAGCAACGGCCTGCAGAACACCCGCGGCACCCTGTCGATGGCACGCACGTCCAACCCGAACTCGGCCACCAGCCAGTTCTTCATCAACGTCGCCGACAACGACTTCCTCAACCCGGGCCGCGACGCCGGTTATGCCGTGTTCGGCAAAGTGACCAAGGGCATGGAAGTGGTCGACCAGATCGTCAACTCGCCGACCACCGTCAAGAAAGGCATGCGTGATGTGCCGAGCGACCCGGTGTACATCAAGTCGGCCAAACGCATCGACTGACCGCAGGCTTTCACAAGGATGTGAAACCGCCTGAGGGCCGGATGGAACAGGAGTGTCACCACCCATGCTGTACCGCCGTTTCGAACAACTGATCGACATCTTTCGCGAAGCCCCCAGTGAATCGCCGCCGACGACCGTGTGGCCGTTCTACCTGTACTACCTGCGCCAGGTATGGCCCAGTTTTCTTGCGCTGCTGGTGGTCGGCCTGTTCGCCTCGCTGATCGAGGTGGCGATGTTCAGCTACCTCAGCCGGATCATCGACCTGGCCCAGGGTACGCCCAATGCCAATTTCTTCAGCCAGCACAGCGGCGAGCTGATCTGGATGCTGGTTGTAATTCTGCTGCTGCGGCCATTGTTCTTCGGCCTGCACGATCTGCTGGTGCACCAGACCATCAACCCCGGCATGACCAGCCTGATCCGCTGGCAAAACCATACCTATGTGCTCAAGCAGAGCCTGAACTTCTTTCAGAGCGACTTCGCCGGGCGTATTGCCCAGCGCATCATGCAGACCGGCAACTCGCTGCGCGATTCCGCCGTGCAGGCGGTGGACGCGTTATGGCATGTGCTGATCTACGCCATCACCTCGCTGGTGCTGTTCGCCGAGGCCGACTGGCGCCTGATGCTGCCGCTGCTGGCGTGGATCGTCAGCTACATTGCCGCACTGTTCTACTTCGTGCCACGGGTCAAGGAGCGCTCGGTAGTGTCTTCGGACGCACGTTCCAAGCTGATGGGGCGTATCGTCGACGGCTACACCAACATCGCAACGCTGAAGCTGTTTGCCCACACCGACTACGAACAGCAGTACGCGCGTGAGGCAATCCGCGAGCAGACCGAGAAAACCCAGCTGGCCTCCCGGGTGATCACCAGCATGGACGTGGTCATCACCACCCTCAATGGCCTGCTGGTGGTCGCCACCACCGGCCTTGCCCTGTGGCTGTGGAGCCAATCGCTGATCACCGTGGGTGCCATCGCCCTGGCCACTGGCCTGGTGATCCGCATCGTCAACATGTCGGGCTGGATCATGTGGGTGGTCAACGGCATCTTCGAGAACATCGGCATGGTGCAGGACGGCCTGCAGACCATCGCCCAGCCGGTCACCGTCACCGACCTGCCCAATGCGCCGGCCCTGAAGGTCAGCCGCGGCGCGGTGCGTTTCGATGACGTCGACTTCCATTACGGCAAGGCCACCAATGTCATAGAAGGGCTCAACCTGGACATCCGCCCGGGCGAGAAAATCGGTTTGATTGGCCCGTCCGGGGCAGGCAAGTCGACCCTGGTCAACCTGCTGTTGCGCCTGTACGACGTGCAGGGTGGGCGCATCCTCATCGACGGCCAGGACATTGCCAAGGTGAGCCAGGCCAGCCTGCGTGCACAGATCGGCATGATCACCCAGGATACGTCGCTGCTGCACCGTTCGATTCGCGAAAACCTGCTGTACGGCCGCCCCGGTGCCAGCGATGCAGAACTGCACGAAGCTGTGCGCCGCGCGCGGGCTGACGAGTTCATCCCTCAGCTTTCGGATGCCCAGGGCCGCACCGGTTTCGATGCCCATGTGGGCGAACGCGGGGTCAAGCTGTCGGGTGGCCAGCGTCAGCGTATCGCCATTGCACGGGTGCTGCTGAAGAACGCGCCAATCCTGATCATGGACGAGGCCACCTCGGCGCTGGATTCGGAAGTGGAAGCGGCGATCCAGGAAAGCCTGGAGACGCTGATGCAGGGCAAGACGGTAATCGCCATTGCCCACCGGCTTTCCACCATTGCCCGTATGGACCGGCTGGTGGTGCTGGACAAGGGACGAATTGTCGAAAGTGGCAGCCACAGTGAGTTGCTGGAGCAGCAAGGGCTGTATGCCCGGTTGTGGCACCACCAGACCGGAGGTTTTGTCGGGGTCGATTGACACCTGCGCGGCCTTTTCGCGGGTAAACCCGCTCCTACACAGGTTCGCTATCGTTGTAGGAGCGGGTTTA
>NZ_JAUHUI010000045.1:0-40457 GCF_030418155.1 Pseudomonas sp. 2,4-D | reverse complement strand
GATGCGGTGCGCGATCAGGCCAAGCCTGTTCCGCCGGCGTCCGCGCCGGTGGTGGTACCGCCTGCAGCAGCGCCTGCAGTGCGCGTTGCCGCGCCCGAGGCGGCGCCGGCAGCGCCTGTGGTGGTCGACAACCGGGATCCGGTCGCCGTACCGCCGGCAGCGCCGGTGCCTGCCCTGGGCGATGCGGTGCGCGATCAGGCCAAGCCTGTTCCGCCGGCGTCCGCGCCGGTGGTGGTACCGCCTGCAGCAGCGCCTGCAGTGCGCGTTGCCGCGCCCGAGGCGGCGCCGGCAGCGCCTGTGGTGGTCGACAACCGGGATCCGGTCGCCGTACCGCCGGCGGCGCCGGTGCCTGCCCTGGGCGATGCGGTGCGCGATCAGGTCAAGCCTGTTCCGCCGGCGTCCGCGCCGGTGGTGGTGCCGCCTGCAGCAGCGCCTGCAGTACGCGTTGCTGCGCCCAAGGTGACGCCGGCAGCGCCTGTGGTGGTCGACAACCGGGATCCGGTCGCCGCACCACTGGCGCCGTCGGCGGTGCCTGCTGTGGGCGATGCCTTGCGTGGCCAGGCCAAAGCCAGTCCGCCGGTTCCGGTGCTGGTCAAGCCCATGGTCATGCCGGCGCCACGCGATCCGGTGACCAATGCGGCGCCGGTGGCGCCTCTGGTGCTGGTTGCCCCTGAGCCCAAGGCCGTCCAGGGCGTACCCGCTCAAGCAGTCCCCCAGCCGGCACCCCGGCCGGATGGACTGGGCGACGTGGTGCGCGACCTGGTGGCCAAGGCGAAGGCGCCGGCACCTCGGCTACCCGAGCCGGCCAAGCCGGAAAAGGCTGCCCCGGTCAAGCCACCGGCACCAAAGGTGGACCAGACTTTTACGTTTTCACCGTCGATCAAGGTCGACGTGTATGGAGAGGTAAAAGAGCCCGAACAAGTGGTGCGCGAAATCGAGGCACCCCTACGCCGCCTGTTTGAGGCCTGGAAGCGCGAAGCAGAGTCGCGCATGGCTTCGGTCCAGCTGTACGACCAACCACACGTTTAAGGAGGGCCTATGGCCTACATGGAGCAGCTGGAATCATCCCTGTCCGGGCTGGTTTCAGCTGGGGAGGCTGGGCGCAAGGGCGTGGACGGCATGCTGTCACCGCTCAATGGCGCCATTGGCAGCATCACCGGCGCCGCGTCGGAGCTGGAAAACATACCGTTTGTGGGCGGCGAGGCCGGGGCCAAGCTGGGGCGGATTGTGCGCAGTATCAACGTGGCGCAGTCCCAGGTGGGGCAAGTGGCGTCGATGTATAGCCGAGCCGTCACCGGTGCCGCGCAGGTGCAGGAACGCTTGGGCACGTTCAAGACGATGGCGGCCAAGGTCACGGCCGAGGCCGGACGGGTGGCGGGGCTGGTAAGCCCGTCGCTGTCCAATGTCCTGCCCACGGGCGGGCTATTGGGCTCGGCCACGCCACTGCCCCAGGCGGTCGCGCCGTTCCCGCACCTGCTGATCATCCAGCCGCATGACCCGAAAAAGCAGCCGTATTACTTCAATCTGGATACGGCGGCCTTTGACGAGCTGCGCCGGCAGGCGACATACCGCTGGGCCGGCCAAGAGCGCCTGCGCCGTAGTGTGGCGCAGCAGGCCGTCGGGCTGGGTGAGGAAAAGATCACGCTCAAGGGCGCGATCTTCCCTCACCACAAGGGCGGCATTAAGCAGCTGGGCGTACTGCGAAGCATCGGCCGCAACCTGCAGGCGTTGAAGCTGGTCACCGGTTACGGCGAGGTGCTGGGCGACTGGTGCCTGGTGAGCGTGGACGAGGAACAAAGCCACCTGCTGTCCGGCGGCATCCCCCGAAAACAAGGTTTTACCCTGGAGTTTGTGAGCTATGGCAACGACCTGCAGAACGTCTGACGGCGACTTGCTCGATGTGATCTGCCAGCACCATTACGGCAGCCTCAACGGCACGGTCGAGGCCGTGCTGGAGGCCAACCCGGATCTGGCCAGGGAGGCGCAGCCGTACCGCGCCGGCCTGCTGATCCTCCTGCCCGACTTGTCGGCGCCGGCGGTGGAGCTGCTGCAGCTGTTCGCATGATGGCAAGTTGCCCTGTTTGGTCGCGGCCGATACCATCGCGCTCACTTGCATGGAGCTGAGGGAACGATGGCTAATTCAACTGAGCTGAGACGCTACAAGCCTGGCTGGTGGAGCGAGATTAACCGGCGGTCAAACTGGCTGCTGTTTGGGACTGTGGTTGCGGTGGGGCTGTGCTTCATCCCGATCATAGGCTGGGCCATGGCCGTCGGTATCTTTGGCCTGATGCTTTGGAAAACCTTTGGTCCGCGCCCGGTGATGGTTGAGGGCGACTGCCCGGCCTGTACCAAGTGCCTGCCCATTGACCCTAAGCGGGACGATGTATTTGCTTGTCCGACCTGTGGCAGCGTCATCAAGGTGGAGCCTGACGCCTTGTCTCTGGTGCCGATAAGCAACTAGCAACACAAAGCCCCGCCTTGCGGGGTTTTTCATTTCTGCGCCGGCGCTCGCCCGGCGTTACGCGTAACGAACCCCGCCCTGTGCGGGGTTTTTCGTTCCTGGAGCAAGCATGAAACCCACCTATCGCATCATTGCGGATGGCAACGACATTACCGCGCTGATCAATGACCGCCTGTTGCTGCTGCGCATCTCGGACAAACCCGGCATGGAGTCGGACGAATTCGAGCTGCGCATTGACGACCGCGCCCAAGCTGTTGCGCTGCCCGCGCGCGGCGGCCGCGTGGAGGTCCTGCTGGGCTATGAGGGCCAGCCCCTCAAGCGCATGGGTGCCTATACGATCGACGAGGTGCAGCTGAGCGGGCCGCCGGACGAAATGACCATTCGCGGCAAGGCCAGCGACATGCGCGGCAGTGGCAAGACCGTGCGCAGCGGCAGTTGGGAGAATGTGCCGCTGTCGCAGATCGTCACCGAGGTGGCCAAGCGCAACGGCTGGGAGCCGGTGTGCCCGGTGACAACGAAGGTCGAGCGCGTCGACCAGCGCAACGAGTCCGACTTTAACTTCATCACGCGACTGGCCCGGCAGTACGACAGCACCGCCAAGGTGGCCGAGGGCAGTCTGCTGGTCATGCCCCGGCAGGGCGGGAAAAGCACGTCCGGCAAGTCGCTGCAGGTGGTCACCATCAACAAGACGGACGTTGCCCGCTATCAGTTCCGTCTCGGTGACCGCAGCACCCAAAAGGCGGTGAAAACCCAGCACCAAGACCAGAAAACCGGCGCCTTGAGGGTGGTCGAACTGGACAACGGCGAGTCGCCCGATGGCCTGCCCCCGGTGCATACCGACCGCCATATCTACCCCAACAAGACCGCCGCCGAGCAGGCCGCCAAGGCCCGGCTGGCCGCGTTCAATCGCAGCACCGCCGGCGTGCGCCTGGAAATGGCCGGGCGGACTGACCTGTTTGCCGAATGCTCAATCAGCGCCCAGGGCTTCAAGGTCGGGCTCGATGGCGAGTACCTGGTGGACAGCGTCGAGCAGGTGTTTACCGCCAACGGTTGGACCACCGCGGTGGAATGCAACGGCGGCAAGAAGGGCAAAGCCAAGGCCTCGGGCAAGAAACAGAAAGACAACAAGCCGCTCAAGGTTGAGCAGCTGTAACCCTACGGCCGCGCGCGGCCAGCACTGGAGCAAGCAATGGCACTATCCATACAGCAACTGCAGCAGATTCTCCCGAACGCCGGCCCGAAAGCCGGCGTTTTTGCACCCGTCCTCAATGCCGCCATGGGTAAGTTTGGAATCGTCACGCCGGCGCGGCAGGCGGCGTTTATCGCCCAGGTCGGGCATGAGTCTGGCCAACTGCGCTTTGTGCGCGAGCTGGGCAGCGACAGCTACCTGGCCAAGTACGACACGGGCAAGCTCGCGGCGCGGCTGGGCAATACACCGGAGGCCGACGGCGACGGCCAGAAGTACCGGGGCCGGGGCCTGATCCAGATCACCGGCCTAGACAATTACCTGCGCTGTGGCGAGGCGTTGGGCCTCGACCTGGTCAATCACCCCGAGCTGCTGGAGTTGCCGCAACACGCGGCCGCCTCGGCCGCCTGGTACTGGCAGCAGAAGGGCCTCAACACCCTGGCGGATCGAGGCGCCTTCGAGACCATCACCCGCCGGATCAATGGCGGCCTTAACGGCCAGGACGACCGCGTGGCGCTGTGGGAGCGCGCGTGCAAGGTGCTGGGCGTATGACTGGCCTGGACTGGCGCCTGGCGGTATTGGCGCTGCTGCTGGGCCTGGCGGTCGGTGGCCGCTGCGCCTGGCTGTGGCAGGCAAACGACTACGGCAAGCAGCTGGCCGAGGTGCGCGGGGCGCATGCCCTGGAGCGCGACCGTGCCAGCACGGTAGCCCTGGGAAAGCTGCAGGCCGTCCAGGCCGAGCGCAGCGCCTTGGAGCAGCGCCTGCAGGCTGACAGTACAACTCACTATCAGGAATTGAAGAATGCTCAAGACGACCGCAAACGCCTTGCTGGCCAGCTCGCTACTGCTAATGTCCGGCTGTCAGTCCTTATCGACAACGCCGCCGTCACCATCGGTGGTGACTGTGGGGTGCCAGCCGCCGCCGGCGCCGGACGCGTGGTTTATGGCCCCGCGCGAGTCCAACTTGACCCAGCGCATGCTCAACGAATTCTCGGCATCACCGGCGACGGTGACGACGGATTGAAGGCGCTGCAGGCCTGCCAAGCCTATGCGCGGGCCATATCCGGGGGTGGGTAGCTTGTAACAAGGACGAAATCTTTTCCCCGAAAGGGGGCAGGTAGGGCTACTATCCGACATCGCGGTGCATGGCCGGTTTCGGCCATCCGTCGAGCTGGATGGAAAATTTTAAACAGTTTAGATGTTAAAAGCCGGACGCCTTTGCTATCCTCTTTGGCGTTCGTCCCTGCAGGCCAGGGATCGAAGGTAGGAAAAACAAGGGTTTAGAAAAAGAAAAAGCCCGGGGTTGGCGCCCCAGGCTTTTTGGTGATCGGCTAAGCTAAACGCTCGGCGACCGCAGCAAGGTCAGAGTTTAGCCGCCGACCACCTTCTAAGCAAGCCCATTGCTTTGAAGGACTGAGGCTAAATGACTGACTGTCTGCCCGAGATTGGGCAGGTCGCGCCTATGTGGGGGCGTAGACCGTACGCATACCCAGGCGCTAACCTGGGCACCGGTAACCGCTGCGGGCACAACCCGGAGCAGTTCGCCACCGACCGTCTGGCCTTACCCAAGGTCAAGGGCGGCCATCTGCCGTCCGTCCTCAAGAAAGCTATCAAGCGCTCTGCAGAGTTCTTTACTGACCCTGATGTTATGTCGCGCCTGGGCTATCACAAGAACAAGCTCAACAAGGACGGCAGTTATCGCCAGGTGCGCAGCGAGAACCGCGAAGCCGTGGTGCTGGTACTGCATGCCGTGCTGTCGGCTATCGATCTGGCATCCCTGCGAGTGGGGTACTACAAGCCTGACGGCACGTTCCGCAACTACACCTGTGACGAGTTGGCGGCCCGTGTGGGGCTCACCTGCCTGGAGCGGCACCCCGAAGATCCAGCTAACCCCCGCCAAGTAGCCAATTCCCGCTGGTGGCGCGCCCTGGGCTGGCTCAAGGCGGCTGCAGGTTTGAAAATATTTGAGCAGTACGAGGAAAAGGAAGACGGCACCAAGCGCGGGCGGGCGGCCATTAAGACCATGGACGAAAGTTTCCTTATGCTGCTGTCGCAGTACCCGGTGAAGACCATGGCTAAGGCCCGCAAAGCGGCCTATGAGCGGGTGCTTAAATTCCTTGGACGTGCGCCCAAGTACAACATTCAGACCGTGCAAGAGCGTGAGCGCTTGAACAACAGTTTGGATGCCAAGCCCGCAGCCTCAAACCGACGCAAGAATTTGACGCCGGGGGGGCATGATGCGACGTCACCCATGCCGCTGCACTCCATTGATGGCGAGGTGAAGGCCTACACGAAGTATGTGGAGGAGTTCACCAAGCACATCATTGAGGCCGAGGGGCGACACCCAGGCCCACGACTTGGCCAGCTATTCATTGAATACGGAGGCCTGACGGCCGAAGAGTTCAAACTGCAACAACTCCGAATGTGACCCCCCCTTATTGCCCCTCCCGAAGCCTCGGGCGCCTTGTCGTGGGCGCTCTTAGCGCATGCCCTTCCTCCTCCCCTCAAGCACCCCGCCCGCCTCTGAAAACCCTCTGAAAAGCCCTCTAATCCCCCTCGTTTTTGCAGTTATCCACAGCTCGAAAAAGCTGGGAAGAACCCCCGCGTATTAGGTAGTTTAAAAGTGGAATTAAGTAGTGAATGTTCTTTTCCGGTGCATCCCTAAAAGCTTGGGCAAGCCCTACGGGCCTGCCCGTTAATGCCTCGGCTATGCCGAGATCGCTTTCTAGAATCGCTGCCGTACCGGCAGCAACTATGCCTCGGCTACGCCGAGAAGCCGTTTACAAGAGCGCACGCGCCGCCTATACAGCCGCATACCTCCTACAAGGCCCCATCAGGGAGGCTGGAGACTCATTCCTCCTGTATGGCGCCTTCCAGTCGCTGCGGGCCGATATGACCCAATTCCGACGCTACAACAGCGCTACGGCCCTTCACTCCTTCACGCGCCGGCCTACGGCCTGGTAGGTCGCGCATACGCGCTCCGGGTAACCAGTGAGGGGGGTGGGTCTAGCTCTTTGTTGGCCTGCACCTGCAGCGTTGCTCACCTTTTGAAGCGCGACAATTGAAAAGGGGTATCGTTATAGTTGACTTGTAGTATTAAAAGGGTATCCTTTCGGTATCCATTAGATATCATAAGGATGCACGGATATGGCGGTAATCCTGATAGGTAACACCAAGGGCGGGATCGGCAAGACCACCAGTGCTGTACAGGTGGCCACCGGCCGGGCCTGCCAAAGCAAGGATGTGCTGTTGGTTAACGGCGACCGTCAGTCATCGTCGTCCAAAGCTATTGCGCGGCGTGACGCGGCTGGCGTATTGCCTGGGATTACCTGCGCAAGCTATCCAGATGGTGTGCAACTGCGAACCCAAGTGTTGCGGCAACTGGAGAAGTACGACGACGTCATAATTGATGCGGGCGGCCGCGACAGCTCGGCCTTGCGTCATGCGATGATGATTGCCGATGTGATGCTAGTGCCGATTGCGCCGGGTGATTTCGAGCTTGATGCCCTGGAAGATGAACTAGTACCACTGATTGACGAGATTCAGGCATCGCGTGGCGACAACCCCCTGCCGATCTATGCCTACCTGAACATGGCTGAGGCCAGCAAACTTTCGGCCGACAACCTGGCCGCGCGGCGCGCCATCGCCTCCTTTGATCAACTGCAGCTGCTGGATATCAACATTGTCGAGCGCAAGGCCGTTGCTTCTGCTTCTGCGCGCGGATTGTCGGTGCGGGAAATGAAGCCCCGAGATCCTAAAGCGGTCAAAGAAATTGACTCGCTGCTAAATGCGCTGTTTTAATACTAATTAAGTACCCTTTTGGTATCAAAAGAATATCCATTTAATACTGGTAAAGTACCCATGGCCACTCTGATCGAACGCGCAAAAAAACCGGCGAGCGCCGACCCCCAGTCGGAGCTGGTGGCCGCGAAGGCCGCAGCTGCGGCGCCAGATAGCGGACAAAAGCGAAGCATGCGCGGCAAGCGTGAAATGTTCTCGGTTGGTCTCGAACCCGACTTCATGGCTGAGGTTGACGCATACCGCGAGCGTAACGGGTTATCTCGACCTGCCCTAGTGCGGCTGGCGTTGAGGCGCCTTTTAGACGCTGGCCTTTAGTATTCAGGCCTCATTCCCAATAACCCGCCCGGTATGCCGAGCGGGTTTTTTTGGGTTTAAATAGTGCTGTTTAGGTATTAATAAGGTATCAAAAGGATATGCAAAGGGTATCCCTTTTGGTATATTGGGTTTGTCTTAGGCGTCGGCGCCAAGTAAGGCCCACGGGAGATTTGAAGTGATTGACCACCTCGACCATGCCACCTTCGAACTGACCCTATCGCCGCGCGCGATGACGCCGGCCGAGCGTCAGAAGAAGCTGCGGCAGTTGCGCAAGGAATCTGGCGTAAAGCCGTTACACGTAACGCCGGCCGAGCGCGAATTGTTGGGCAAGGCGCTGCGCTTGTTCGGGCGCGTCAGCTTTTCACCTGAGCGGGCCAGCGGTGATGTGGCGGCGTTGCTGGGCCGGGTGGTGCCCGATGGGCCGCAGGGTCAGGAACTTGATGATTTTAGTCTGCTGGAGGTTGGCGACACTGACCTGCAGCCGCACTGGGAAGGTTATAGCAGTGACTTTGCCCGAGCGGCTGCCGCCTTGGGCGTGCTGCGCTTGCGCAACAACCAGCACGCTGAATTGGCCTGCGCCGTGAACACGCTGCAGGGGCATCTGATGGAGGCCGGTTTAGAGGATCAGGCCCTTGCGGTAGGTCGATGGCATTGGAACAAAACCCCACTGCGCGACTACCGCAGCGAGAGCGCCCCGGAGCACATGGAGCGTCAGTCCGCAGGGCAGTCCGTTGCCGACGAACGCGACGACCTGCGCCGCTGGTACGAGGCGGAGAAAGCGGAGGGCGAGCAGTTGCGTGCTGCCCTGGCCGAGTCGCGCCGCTGCTCTTATGAGCGAGAGCAGGCCCTCAAGCGTGAGCTGGCCGAAACCGAGGCGTGGGGCGAGCACTACCGGCGGCAGCGCGACGGCAAACAGGCGGAAATCGAGAATCTGTTGGGCGTGGTGCGCGAGCTGCAGGCGCTGGCCGAGGAACTGGGCGGGCCAGTGATGAAGATGCACCCGCTTCCTGCGCCTGTCGCTGCACCGCCGGCGGGCGCGTTGGACCTGGCGCAGCTGAATGACCAAGAACTGGAGCTGCTGAAAAGCGCGCTCACTGAGCATCACGAAAAAAACAAGTCGGTGTTGTGGAAGGATGTGGCCTGTGAAAGCCTGTGGAAGCGCCTGAGCCTGCTGCAGCTGAATCAGGTTGAGCCGCAGCCGGACCCTTTCACCCGCTGGGGCGATGATCCAAGGTGGTCTAAGTCAGCATTGCAGGCAGCTGCTGCCGAAGGTCGCCAGGCGCTGGCCGCAGGGCCTGCCCAGCCCGAGCCGGTCCGCGTTACGCGTAACAAAACTAAAACAAAACAAAACGCTGCTGCAGAAAGGAATGCCCTGCGATGATCGATCACCGCCCCGGCGCCGAAGTGCCGGAAACCGCCGACGAGCTGGCCGCGCTGCGCCGCGATGCTGCGCGCTATCGCTGGCTGCGCGACCGCGCGGTGCGCCTGCAGGGCAGTGACGTGTGGTGGCAGGGTGGTTGCCTGGACCTGCGCGTGGATACGGGCCTGAACCATATCCACGCGGAATGCACCGTCGAGCCCGAGCCGCGCCGCGTGACCCGTAACGCACGCAAATTGACCAAAGGAAAGAACCAGCACCATGACTAACTAGGCTTAGGCGGCAGTCGGTCGCCTACTCGAACGTTACGGGTAGCGTCCCCGCTATAATCAAGATAGGCCTTGCATTGCGTTCCTAAAGGGAACATAATACGTCTCACGGGAAGCGCAGACGGCGCGGCCCACGACCCGAAAGGATGAGCAAATGACCCCATACACCCAGCCAGAAGCCGACCTCGAAAAAACCCATATCGAGATCGTCAAGCTGATGGCCGAAACCCGAAAGTTGAACGCGGAAGCCGGCAAGATGACCCGCGAAACCTTCTGGTACCCGGTGGCCATCTCCACTGGCCTGATCACTGCGGTGGCCACCATCACCACCCTGCTGATCAAATACCTCGCCTGATCCCCCGGCCCCGCTTCTGCGGGGCCTTCTGCATCCGAGCCCCCATGAAAATCATCAGCCAATACACGCCGCCGACGGCGCAGGACCTTGCGCGCCTGAAAGACGACCTCAACACCACCAGCCAGGCGATGGCCGAGCTGTGCGGGCTGGCCCAAGGGCAGCAGTGGCGCAAGTACACCGGCGGCAGCACGCCGCGTGTCATGGGCATGCACATGCACTTCTACATGGCGGCCATGCTGACGCTGAGCGATGACGAGCTGGCCAAGGTGCTGGCCACCATGCGCGAGCACGGCGCGGCGCTGCAGCTGGCTGATGGCCCGGCGTTACCGTAACGAACCCGCCCCAAAGGAAAGGAACCCCGCCCATGCCCCACTTCACCGCCGATCAGCAGCGCATCGTCAAGCGGCTGGACCGTGCCTTTAAGGACGCCGCCAAGGCCGGCTTGGCCCTGCGAGTATTCGATGGTGCCGTGCTGTTGGTGCGCACCGAGGACCTGGGCGACCCGCGTTATGGCCAATTTGGCAGCGAGGGCGGTGAGTGGATGGAGGATTGCACCCAGCGCATTGCCGTTGGCCTGGATGCTGACGGCGGCGCCGGCCGCTGACTGAGTCGCGCCGAATTGTTGCGAAACCCGTGACACGGCGTCAAAGCCCGAAAAAGCGCTTACAATCGGCCTGCACTTAACCCAAGGAGCTGTGCCCCATGAAGCACCATTACTACCTGTTTTCTTTCTCCGAAACCGTCGGTGTGGAGTCGCGCACCGTAGCCGCCACGCTGGGGCTGCAGCAGCAACAGGTGACCCAGGCGGCGATTGAGCGCGTGCGTAATAGCATCTGCAAATCGTCCGGCGCTGTGTTGCTGGCCGTGAGCTACCTGGGTCATATGACCGAGGAAGAATTCAAGGGCTGATGGCCCGGCAGTGGCACCGCTGCGCCTAATTTGAAGATATGTTAAATCGGCCCCCACCTTTCCTAATGAGGTGGGGGCCTTTTTTTGTGCCCGGCCTTCCCACTTTGCTATAAAATGGGCGTCCACTTTTATGGAAAGTGGTTATAGAGCAGCACCACCCTACCGCCGAAAAGGAGTTTCACCGCATGACCCATGCCCACCTGGTCGACCTGCGCGCCCCCGTCAAACGCTTTGTGGCCGCCCATCGCGTGATCGGCGCCGGCGCGCTGATGCGCCGTTTCAAGATCGGCCCGCAGCTGGCCAAAACCCTGCTGCGCGAGCTGGAAGAAGAATGGGCGCTGTACCCCCTCTGGCGTCCCGGCGTGTACCGGGTCAATAGCCAGACCTGGTGGCGGGTGATGCAGATGGAGCAGGCGTTGCGCGCCTGGTGGGTGGGCGACATGGAGATTTTCGCGGCGGTCAGTGCCGAGCAGGCCCTGCAATTGGCCGAGGGCATCGCCGGCCCTGGCTGCTACGACCTGGACGATGTGCAGCCGGTCGAGGACGCCACCCTGGCCAAAGGCATTCGCGACGAGGACGGCAACGACGAGGGCCGGCTAATCGACCTGCTGCGCTCGACCAAGGCCCCGTGCCTGCTGCTGTGTGTTGAGTGAGGGGGATAACATGAAAGAGCGGCCAATCCTGTTCAATGGCGCGATGGTGCGGGCCATTCTGGCAGGCAACAAGACCGTCACCCGCCGGGCGATCAAGCATCAGCCGGATGTGCCGGTGACCGACGCGATTGCCCGGCGCGAGTGCCCGCACGGCCCGGCCACGGTCGATTGGTACTGGCGGCCGAAGCATGGCCACCTCAACGGCATGCCCAGCCACGGCTGGGATTTCCAGTGCCCGTATGGCCAGGTCGGTGACCGCCTGTGGGTGCGCGAGACGTTCATGGACCTGTTAGGCACGGGGGTGGAGCATCGGCCCGACCCCAGCGGCCCGCTGCAGCGCTACGCCTACGCCGCCGAGTGCCCGCCGGGCTCGTATGCGGACGAGGCGCGCAAGGATATGGGTTTGAAGTGGAAGCCGAGCATTCACATGCCGCGCGCCGCTTGCCGCCTTGAGCTGGAAATCGTCGCTGTGCGGGTCGAGCGCCTGCAGGTCATCAGCCGGGCGGACATTCGCGCCGAAGGCCTGGTGTGCCCCCCTGAGCTGGCCAGCGACGACGTGTCGCCCAACTACCGCGACTGGTACCCGGCGGCGTTCCGGGAGTTGTGGGAGTCCACCGGCGGCGACTGGGCGGGCAATCCGTGGGTGTGGGTGGTGGAGTTTCGCCGCGTGCTGCCCGAGGCCATGGCGGCCAGGGTGGCGGCATGAGCCAGGACGCCCCGCGCCGCACCCTGCTGCAGCGCCTGTTCAAGGGCGGCCTCGGCCGCCCGCTGATCAATCTGTGGATCGAGGACCGGCACCACGGCTACGCCCAGTGCACCACCCACTACAAGCTCAACCTGGGGCGCTATTGCGTGCTGCAGTGGGAGAGCATCCGCACCGACCTGGATGCCTTCGACAAGCCCCTGTCCAGTGGCCACCAGCACCCGCCCCGTCACCCTTAAAAGGAGTTTCCCCATGTCCGACACCCTGCCTAAGACCGTCAACGAGTGGGCCGACGAACACCTGGCCATTCGTTCTCTCAACCTGCCCGATCACCTGAGCGATTTCTTTGAAATGCAGGTGCGCGTCATCAGAAACACCGAGGGCGCCCTGCGTGACACTAACGAGAATCGCGCCCATGGTGCTGCCGATGCCTTGCGCTATGCGAAGGTGATCAACTGGGCGGAGGCCGAGCACTTGCAGCGCATCATTGCCAACACTGCCCAGCGTGTGCGCACTGTCCAGCAGGGCGAGCCTGTCCTGGTGCTGCCGAATGTGGCGGTCGAGGGCGACGAGCTGGTGATACGGATCACCACCGACACCCTGTTGCACGCCGTCAGCATGAGCGATCAGTGGCCGGTTGACGGCCAAGGTCAGTCGCTGGCCATCGTCACCAACCGCGCGCTGTTCGTGCAGGAAATCGCCGACCAGCTGCAGCGCGAGAACGAGCAGGGCGCTACACCCGTGCACCTGCTGTTCGATGACGCGGCCGAGGAAGCGCTGAACGCCGGCAGCGAGGCGGTGGTGTTCCGTGAGGAAGACGAGGGCGACGAATGAGCAGCCTCTACCACGGTACGACCCAGCTGCAGGTCAAGGCGCCCAGCGAGCAGGAGCAGCTGGCTAGGGCGACCACTCAGGCCGAGGCCAAAGAGTTGTTCGGTGCGGCCATCGTGGGGCTGATGAAGGCCCTGCAGGCTGGCGGCATTGACGTAAACCGCTATCGGGCTGGGCGGGATCGCTGGGAGGAGGCCCTGCTGCAGCGCTTTCGCGAGCTGGAGGAGGCGCCGCGATGAACCAGCCCAAGACTGCCAGCCTTGACCAGATTCGGCAGATGCTAGCGCGGGGTGAGGTGGTGCGCCTGCAGCGCCGCCATGTGCCTGCGGTGCTCGATGGCCTAGCCGTCACCACGCGCGGTACCGAGCAGTACCTGGTCAAGCCTGCACCTAGTGGTATGAGCGAGATTCGCCTGGAGCGTCGGGCATGACGCCGGCGCAAGAGCGCACGGTGCTGCTGCTGCGCCGTGAGCAGTTCACCGTGGCCTGCGAAGGTCGGGAGGTCGTCCGCGTTACGCGTAACGGCGACAATCGGGTGATCATGCGTGACGGCACGCAAAAGCGCGGCCATCATGTCGACTTTGCCCAGGTCGGGCGGGTTTCGAGGCAAAGGGGTTAGGTTTGGCGCGTTCGGCGTACTATGAAAACGAGCTGGCACTGCTGGTCGAGACGCAAGCGGCGCGCGAGTTCCTGGCGCAGCGCGCCGAGGACAGCACCGAGGAGCGGCAACGCTGGGTGCTGTTGGTGCGCCGTGGCACCAAGTGGATACCGGTCCGCTCCAAGCGTGAGAATCCGCGCACCTGGGCCAGTCTCGACACCCTGCAGCGCTTCACTGAGGCGGTGGGTATTCCGGCGTTTACTGTTGAATCGTGGTCGTGACCTGTCACAAGGAGGTTTAACGCATGAGTGAGCGTTACCGTAACACCGGCGATCTGCTGCCCGGCTTGGTGCTACCGGGCGGCTGGGCCGACCAGTTCCGCAAACTGCTGGCCAGGATCGAGAACGCCGACACGCCGGTCAATTGCCTGCTCGCCCAGGAGCGCGCCGAGGGTGTGGTGGAGGGCCTGGAGCTGGCCAAGGCGCGCGATGCCGCCACGGTTGAGCGGTTGTATCTGCTGATAGCCGGTGCCGCCTCTATGCGCCTGCAGCAACTTGAGCAGGAAACAGAAGGGCAGAAATAGATATTAAAGGGATACTAAAAGGGCGCTGTTTGGATATCCAAAAAGCACCCTTTTAGTATCCCTTTTTATTCATTTGTGCAACCCCGTTATGCGGCTTGAGCCACCTCGGTAAAGCCAGGGCATGCGATAGCGAGGGCAATTTCTGAGTTTCCGCGCGATCCGCTGGCACTGCGCCCGTTGGTGGATCGTGCTAGGCGCGACTCGGGATTGGCGCGGCCGGATCGGCGAACGCTGTTGCGGTTGGCGTCATCCATATGCTCACTGGCGCATAGGAAGGCCAGTACCAAGCTAAGGGCTCTCGGGACTAGGACGCCAAGGGTAAAGCCCCTGGCGATCATGTGCGGACTGGATTTAGCTCCAAGCTTGCGCTTAATGCTGGCCTCAAAGTAGCGCATGCCATGGCTGTCGATGCCTACAGCCTGGCTAATCGCGCTTGGCGTCTCCCCGTCGGCCAAGCCAACCAGTATGCGCAGCTCCTTGGGGGTAAGTGCCTGACCGGGCAGTCCCAGTACGTCCTCGCCTCGGATTTCCATTTCAGCTTGCATTGCAGTCTTCCTTGAGCGGCGGCGATTCAGGCGACGGGCTGGATTCTCATTTGTCCGATGATTTCGGCAAAGTTCTTGAGGTTTTCCGCCAGCTCTGCGGCCGCCATCTGGATCATGTCTGCGTGCAGGTCATATTCGCCGCTGTCGATTGCGCGAGCCGCCATTGCATCGATTCCTTGTGCTTGAGCAGCTTTGCGCATGGCGTGCGTGTAAAGCTGGGTTCGGGTTTCTTCCGTGAAAAGAACGATCGTCCCATCAGGGGTAATCGCAAGCGCATTAAGCTGGGTGGTCGGCAATCCTGTATTCATTTCACTTACTACCTTGCAAGCTGTAAATTACATTAAGACTGTAAATGCGGCGTGTAATTTGCCCCAAAAAGGTGCGCTCAGGCTGAGAATTGTGCGGCCTGAAAAGGCTCCCTGTGACAAATCACGTCGCGGCGACCACTATAAAGACGCCGAGCCATGATGGCAAAACGCAATTACAACCCAGGATGAATGGCAGGCCTTAGTTTTCTGACGCCAAGTAGCTGCCTCGTTTTGGTGCGATCATTATTTCTGTTAACAACAGTTTAACTGTAGTTTGAGGGCGTAGAAAAGCCCCTTTCGGGGCGCTATTTTGCTCAGCGTAGCTGAGCAATCATCCGAACGCGGCCGAGGATGTGAAGCGCCTTGAGCTTTTCATTTGAAATCGTTTCGTCGGGGTAATACTCCCGTCTTTCGGCCTGGATCACATAGTTGCCGTCGAGGTCCTGCCGAATCCAGCGCAAGCGCGGTCGCGCTCCCACCATGATGGCGAACATATCGTCATTGCTAACCGTGGTCTCACCTAGATCAATCAAGGCCAAGTCGCTCTTTTTAATGCGGGGCTCCATGCTGTCGTCCGGGGCGGTGATTAGCAGGATTTTCTGGCGGTCCAGGTTGTTCGCTTCAAGAAAGTCTCGATGGAAGGCCAGCGATGGGTCGCCTAGGTCGACGGCGCCCGACGTTGAAGGAACGGTCGAGAGTGGTGGCACTACATAGCCGCTGGTTTCGGGCGCCGATCCGTCATCATCGCTTAGGCCGCCGAGGTACGCCGGCGGCGCGTCGAATATCTTGCCGAGAGCAATCAGCATCTCATGCGGTGGCACGTTAATGCCCTGCTCCCAGTTTCCGTAGCGGGATGTGCCGACCTTCTCGCCAGTAACCGCGCTCAGCTGTTGAGCGGTTTCCCTGTAGGTCCAGTCTTTCCGTATGCGGCAGTCCGCCAGGCGTGCGGATATTTTGCGGCGAGGATCAAACATTGGGGTCCCTTTATCTGGCTGTGCTTCTCAAGTTTATACATTCTAACTGTAAGAAACACTAAAAAGCGCTTGCCTTTACGGAGGGTCGCGGACAAGATATCCAGAATTACTGTTAAAAACGGAATTGGTGTGTGGAGCTGAACGCCTGGATTGATAGCTTGTCGCCTGTTTCCCCTTCCAAGGTGGCCGCTGAGCTGCTGGGTGAAAAGCGGCGAACTGTCGATTCGTGGCGTCGGTTCGAGAACACGCCTTCCTTTGCTGCGGCGCTCAATATCATCAAGAAATCGGGCGGGCGGGTGGACTTCAACGGCATCTATAACCCGTTCGTTCGGGCGCTGGAGGAAGGCACCGCGCGCGTCAAGTTGAAGATTCGGCCATGACGTTACCCATGCTGCAATTGGCTCAAGCCGTCGTCGGTCGCAAGGTGGAGCAGCGCTTCGGCTTGGTCGGCCTTGGGCGACTGATAAAACTGGTCGAGCTGGTGACGACTCGCGCCGAGGCGAATGCTAAACGCGCTACCGCAGTGGTGGCTTGGGGTGATTTGCTGGGCGCTCTGCAGTGTGATCAGCCTACCGCGCTGGAATTTTTAGCCTACTGCGACCACGCGCGCGTTCTGGATCAGGGTAAAGACGCTGGCCGCTTGCGCCTGAGCCTGGCGGGCGAGCTGGCGACTTTGCTGGCCTCGCCAGCTGCCTGCGAGTCGCGCCCGGCCCGAACCCTTTTTGAAACTGACGAGCAGTGGGCCGAGTGGTTTGCCGCCGACCTCAACTGCCCGCCGTACCTGCGCAACGATCCCGACACCCGGCGCATTTTCCGCCACTGGTGCGTCTCAAACGTCACAGTTGACGAGGTTGAGGCTGCTGCTATCCGGGCGACCACTGCCCGCGAGGCTCCGCACCCGCTCGCCTTACACCAACACATTAAAACTATGCGTCAAGAAAAGATCCGCGCCGCCAGTTGAGCGCGCCAAGGAGGAAGCGTTGTTGATTGCACTTTCGGGCGGCAGCCCGCGCGAACGTGAGGCTATAGCTGCGCGCCTGATCGGGTCGGGCAAAGCTGGTTTGCAGGTCTATTCCCAGCCCGCGCCTAACTCCCGTTCCGCGTATCGACGGGTTGCCCTGCTGCGCAAAGCCATGCAAGGCGCCTCTTTGCGCAGCCAAGTCAAGGGCACCGTGATTGCTCACTGCCTGACCGAGCCCGAGGCGCGCCTGGTGCGCGACCTGGGTGGCGTGGTTTGGCACCTGTATAGCCGTCCGTCTGCCGAAGTCGTTATCCGTAACGGCGACCCTGTTGTGATTGATGGTGACCACGGCGCGGGCCACCTTCTTGCCCCGCTTGAAGCACTTTCTGAGTTGATGCTGGCCAAGGCTGGCTAGGGTTGTAAGGGTGAGTCATGGCCAGGCTTGAGCATAAGCTTTTGCGCCCGATCCTTGAGGGTTGGGCCGAGTGGTGCGTGGACGGCCAGCCGGTTAGCGCTGGTCGCACGATGCTGGCCAAGCTGATAGACAACAAGGGGGAAATGTTCTATGGCGACTGCAGCGGTTCCACAGAGCCCCCTGATAGCCGTGAAAGCCTGATCGAGGCGCGGGTGCTGGCTATGGCGGCCGGACCTGATCCCTTGCGTGCGGATGTGTTGCGCCTGGAGTTCGATGCGGGCTGGTGGCTGGTCTGTTGCCGGAGAGGCATTAAGGGTTACGACCCTCGCAGCATTGGCCAGTTTGAGAAAGCCCATGCGCTGGGTATCAGCTGGGCTACCTACAAGCGCCGGCTTACAAAGGCGCTGGACGAAATCGAGGAGTGCCTAAAGCGATGATGGCTGTTCATCCACTGTTCTCAGGCTTTTCCGGTGCGCCTATTGGCCGGCTTGGCCGTGCCTTGGGCTTTGAGTTGCTGGCCGAGGCGCGCCCAGGGCGGCTGCCGCACAGGCTGTCCTTTGTGGACACTGACCGCATGCGAGAGGGCGGCGACCTGGCTGGCTATCGCTTCGCAGGTGGTTGGGAGGCGGGCAACCTGCATTGCCTGTTGTTCGCTAAGCCAGTCACCTATACCGCTGAACGCCTATGGTCGGCCGCGTTGCCCCGGCCTGAGTAGGTGCACCAGCTGCAGTAGCACCGCCCAGGCATTCGCCCTGGTCGTCATTGAATCACTAATGAATCAAGCCCCGGCTAGTTAGTCGTGGGCTCCCTTCACCTTGGAAAAGTGGCGCCGGCCGGTGCTTGGGCTTGGGCGGTGCCGAGGCCTGAGATATGCCCAAACGGACCCTTAACCTTGCCCTTTCCGAGGCGGCTATTAAGAAGCATGCGGCCGACCTCAACGTGTACCAGTTGAATGACCCACGACACCCGGTGCGGTTTCGATATCGTAAAAATCGAGGCGCTGGCAGTTGGTTTGTGCTGCGCTTCGCCGGTGGGCAGGTCAAATGGCGCAAGGCGGCGAACTGGCCTGATGTTTCGGCCAAAGCCTTCCTTGAGCATCTGCCTGCGGTGCATGCGCGCCTGCTGGCTGATCCCGCTGCATCTGTAACTATAGGTAGCTGCAGCAGCGCTGATCAGGTTCTGACCTGGTACTACAACCGCCTGTTGGTCGATGCCACGCTCTCCAAAAGCCGTAAGTCTTCCAAGTTATCCATGGTGCGGGTGCACTTACAGCCTAGGCTGGCAGGTCTGCAGCTGTATGAATTGACGCCTTCAGTTCTCGACCGTTGCCTGGTGTGGCCGATGCTGGAAAAGCACAGGCCATCATATGTGCGCTCTGTGTTCGGAGAACTGAAACAGCTATTCGGCCTCGCCTTGGACCTGCAACAGATCGCCACAAACCCGCTTGAGCATGCGAGTTTCAGTAAGTCGACGCGCGTCCAGATCCGACCAAAGGGCGCGCGCTTGCGGCACGTCGATGTGGTGGGGCTGCTGGAGTCCTGGAACGGTCTTTTCGCAGCGGCGCCGGTGGATGTGGCCTTTGCGGTGATGATGTTGGGCCATGGTGCGCGGATCAGCGAAACTCGCCTGGCTCGCTGGAAGAACGTCAACCTAGGCGCGGGCGAGTGGTTTGTGCCGGCCGCCGATACAAAATCTAAGCGCGATCATGTGGTGCCGCTGACGCCTGCAATGGTGGCTTTTCTGACGCGTTACCGTAACGCCCAGTTGGCTCAAGGCTATAACGGCGCCTTTTTATTCCCCTCATTGACCCAGCCCGGCCGCCCGCTAGCGCGTACTCATGCGTTCGCTGTCTTTGAGCGCCTGGGTGCGGGCGAGTGGACCAGTCACGACCTGCGCAAGCTGGCCCGTGAATGTTGGGCAAAACTCAAGGTCGATTCGCTGGTGGTCAAGCTGCTGCTCAACCACAAGCTGACCGATCTGGAGGCGACCTACTTCCAAAGCCGAGGCGAAGAGATTAAACGCGATGCCCTGGAGCTGTGGCACGGCTGGCTCGATTCGCAAGGTTTTGACCTGCTGCAGGGTGAGACGGTGGTGAGACAGCCGGCTAGGCGGGTTTCCGTGGATCCAGCGGGCTGGCTGCGCTGAGGCGGGTATTCAGGATTAATTACATAAGAGCATCCAGATATGAAACAGGCGACAGTGGTTGGCGGCATCGATGTGGCGACGGATCGGGTAGAGGTGCCGATTAACTGGCCTGTGACGGGTCACAGCGAGCAAGAAAGCGATGAGGCGCGGCGCAAGCGGGAGCAAAGGGAAAGGGACTCGGCCGCCGGCGTTGTGACATTTGAGGTCAGAATGGCCGCCTCTGAGGCCGCCATGCTGGCTGCAGGCCGCGAAACACGGGGCTCCAAGTGCGTGCCGTATACAACAACCGAATACATCAACACGCTGGTTCGCCGAGATCATGAATTGCTGCAGCAGCAGCTCGGTGCGGTGGCTGGGCGTATCTGCGAAAACTGCCGAAAGCCTCTGCCACGGGGCTGCGGCGGGGTTTGGCGGGATGAAATGCCGTGCGCATTGGCACAACTTGAGAGGGCCATGGAGCTGTGAGGGCAGGGGGATTGACTTTGCCTGCAGTTAACAGGATTACTGTTTTTTTCAGAATGGCTGTTTACAGCGCTGAGCTTTTTCCGTAATCTTTTGTCCATGGTGGTGTTCTTGCGGATGCAGCCACTGCCATGAAGCGCCCCCAGCGAACCCTCGACCCTCACAGGTCGGGGGTTTTTTTATGCCTTTCTCCCAGCGCGGGAGGTTTCGAGATGGACGACATGACCCCCGATAAAGACCCGGCCTTCCTGGCCGACCTCCTGAACCTGCTGCGAGAGCATGGCCTGGCTGCCTGCCTGGGTGGCGGCCTGACCTGGCTGCGCATTCGCTGGGATGGCAAAGAAACAAGCCTGAAACGCCAGCTACTGGAAGCCACATTGAGCGGCGCCATGGTGTTCCTGGTGGGGATTACCTGCAAAAAGCTCGGCCTCTCGGACGGTTGGTCATTTGCGACCGCTGGCTTTGTGGCCCTGCTGGGTATCGAGCAAGTGCGTCAACTCGGCCGCAAGTGGGCCGAGAAGCGGGCCGAGGCGTGATGCCCCGGCCGGTGTTGCTGTTGCTGCTGACCCTGTTGGCGTTCTCGCTGCAGGGCCATTTCGAATGTCGAGAAACGGCGGCCTGCTCGGTCGCCGTTACGCATAACGAGGGGGTGCAATGAGCGTATCGGACCGACCACGGATGCTTAGCTACTTGGGTGGCGAAGTGATGCACGGAATCAGCCGCTTGAAGGGGGATGCCGAGCGACTGGCCAAAGCCATGGGCCGCATGGCCGATGTGGATCAACACGCGGTCGAGCGGGGAATGATCGCCCTGCGTCGTGCGACCGCCCAGCTGGAAAACGCTGTTACGCGTAACGAGGTGAGTTCATGAGTGATGCAAAGTACGTTGTAATTCTGAAAGGGCGTCCGGCGCCAATCCTCCTGAAAGCCTCGGGGCTTCGCCTGGTCGGCGGCGAGCTTCGCTTGCTGCAAAGTGGCGAGGTAGTTGCCGGCGGGCCTGATGTTGAGTTTGCTGCGCACCTTGACGCTATTCCGGGCGGCGAGGTGGGTGCAGCCAATTTGCTGGGCGAGCCGCCGCGCCCCATGCCGTCGCACCTTGCTCCGCCACCCCCGCCTGCTATGCGCTCAATCAAAGCGAAAGCGTTCAAGTTCAAGAGTAAGCGCAACCCTTCGCCTCGCTGGCCATTCTTGGCTGGCTTGGCGCTGGGTTCTCTAGTAGGCGTTATGGGCATGCTTGTTTTTGCCATCGTCTGATCAGGGGGCGCCATGCTTGACCTGAAACTGGATATCGACAGCGTGGCCCTGGCCCGCGAAATCTCGGACATTCAGCGAAAGCAGATCCCTTTTGCCTTGGCGCTCGCGCAGACGCGGCTCGCCACTAAGCGCATCAAGCCGGGGATTGCCGAGGTCATGGGCAAGCGCCTGGATCGGCCGACGCCGACCACCATGCGCAGCCTGTTCGCCAAGGCGGCCACCAAGTCGCGTCCGGCGCAGGTGTGGTTCAAGGATGCATGGACCACCGGCATTCCTGCTGACAAGTACCTGCAGCAAGTTGTCCAGGGCGGGCCGCGACCGCATAAGCGTTTCGAGCTGTCGCTGATCGCACATGGCCTCATGAAGGCCGGGCAATACGCGGTGCCTAACGCTGGCTTGTTGAACCAGTACGGTAACGTCTCGCGGGGTGTGATGACTCGCATCCTGTCGGGCTTGGGCGCTGCTGAATCCACGCGCGGCCATCAGGCCAACGCCTCGGGCAGCAAGCGCAGCAAGCGCAAGGGCAATGCCGAGCGCTACTTTGCCGGCACGGTGGGTGATGAATCGGGTGTGTGGGAGCGCAAGAAATCCGCGTTCGGCGATGGCGTTAAGCCCGTGTTCCTGTACTCCGATGGCGCCCCGCAATACCGCGTCATTTTCCCGTTCTTCACCATCGGCGAGAACATCGCCAAGGCCCATGGGCAGGCCGAGCTGGCCAATGCCCTCCGGGAGGCCATCCTGACCGCGAAATGAGGTCGAAGCCGCGAAAAAGCGTCGATTTCTGCCCCTTTTCGCTTGACGGCTCGGCCTTGGGCTGATCTGGCCCCGACCCCCTCCCCCGGCAACGGGTCCTCCCGGACCCACCGGGCATAGGGGGTAATTCGGGCCCCGCTCATTCGCTACTTACGACCCTTTTGCAGAGGTTGGTTGTTGTTTCGACTATGGCTAATCCATCCATTACCCGGCAGCCGTACTGGCTGAACAAGAAACGCATGGCCGAAAGCCTCGGGATTTCGGTTCAAGCCTTTGACAAATGGGGCGTCGAGCCGGTCGCGAAGATCGGCCGAGAAGCGTTTTACGACACCCGTGCAGTGCTGGATAACCGCCTGCAGCACCAAAGCGGCAAGCAACAACCAGGAGCCGACGAGATTGATCCGCTCATTGGTTACAAGATTGATTGCGAGCGTTTGCGCCTGACCAAGGAACAAGCGGACGCCCAGGCACGCAAAAACAAGGTCGGCGAAAAGGAGCTGGCTCCGGTCGGTTTCATGGTTTACGCGCTGTCCGACGTGTGCGCGCAGCTGGCTTCAGCCCTCGACATGACCCCGAAAAACGTAAAGCGCAAGCACCCCGATATCGCGCCCCGGCACCTGGAGGCGTTCGAGGGCGAGATTGCCGTTACGCGTAACGCGGCGGTCGATCTGGCTGATCGAATACCGAGACTTTTAGATGAATACCTCGCCACTCTGGATGAATCCGCTGGTTGAGGCCGTTCGGCGTGGGTTCAAGAACCTGAAAAAAGATCCACCCATGACGGCCTCGGTCTGGGCGGACGAACATTTTTATATGTCCTCTGAGTCCTCCTATGGAGAGGGCAAGTGGACCACTGAGGCGTTCCAGGTGGCGTTGCTCAACGCCATGGGCAATGACCTGATTCAAGAGTTGAACCTGATCAAATCTGCTCGGGTTGGCTACACGAAAATGCTGGTGGCGAACATCGCCTACAAGCTGGAACACAAAAAACGCAGCGTGTGCATGTGGAGCCCTACGGACGGTGACGCCGAGGGCATCATGAAAGAGCACATTGAGCCAATGATTCGCGACGTGCCTGTGATCAAGGCCATGGCGCCCTGGTTCGGCAAGAAGCACAAGCACAACACCATCGAGTCGAAGACCTTCGAAAACCGCAAGGTGCTGTGGTGGATGGGTGGCAAGGCTGGCGGCAACTACCGGGAGAAAAGCCCGGATGAAGTCGGCTATGACGAGTTGTCGAGCTTTGACGACGATATCGACAAAGAGGGCTCGCCCACCTTCCTGGGTGACAAGCGTTTGGAAGGGGCGACCTATCCGAAGTCGATTCGGGGATCTACCCCAAAGCTGGCCGGCAGCTGCCAGATATCGCGGGCGGCTGAGGAATCACCGTACCTGCTGCGCTTCCACATCCGCTGCCCGCATTGTCAGACCGAGCAAACCTTGAAGTGGGGCGGCTCTGACCAGCCGTTTGGGCTCAAGTGGTCCAAGGACGAGTTGGGCCAGGTGGATCACGCGTGGTACCTGTGCGAGTCCGGCAACGGCTGCACCTTCGAACATTATGAAATGGTCCTGGCGTCGAAGGCCGGGCGCTACATCTGCGAGAAGACCGGAATATGGACTCGCGACAGCATGGAGTGGTTTGGCGCGAACGATAAGCCGATTCGCACGCCGCTCCGCGTCACCTTCCATATCTGGACCGTCTACTCGACTTTCACCACCTGGGTGAAGATTGCCGACGAGCGCGTCAAGGCTGGCAAGGACCGAGGGAAGATCAAGACCTTCGTCAACACCACGCTCGGGGAGACGTGGGAGGAAGACCTTAGCGAGAAGATCGACGCTGAACTGTTGTACGAGCGCCGCGAGGTTTACGGCTCCCAGGTGCCGCAGCGTGCCCTGGTGCTGACGGGCGGGATCGACACCCAAGACGACCGCTACGAACTGCGGGTTTGGGCTTTCGGCAAGCATGAGGAGAAATGGCTGGTTTACCGTCGCGTGCTGACTGGCGACCCGGCCAGCACCGAGCTGCTGCGCCAAGTCGGGCTGGAGCTGCACCGCCAGTTCACCCGCGCCGATGGCACCAAGATGAGCGTTATGCGGTGGTGCTGGGACTCCGGCGGCCACCACTCGGAGACAGTGCGTGCGCAAAGCCGCAAGCATGGCTTGCACTGGGTGATTCCTATTTTCGGGGCCAGCACCTACGGCAAGCCAATTGCCAACTTCCCGCGCAAGAAAGACAAGAAGTCGAAAACCTACCTGACCGAGGTCGGTACCGACAACGCCAAAGAGGTCCTTTACAACCGCCTCAAGCTGCAGCCGGACGGCAATCGTCCGGTACCGGGCCTGATTCACTTCCCGGCCGACGATTCGATCTGTGACATGGACGAACTCAAGCAGCTGACCAGCGAAACCAAGAAATGGGTGCTGGTTAAAGGGCGGCGCGTGTTGCGCTGGGATGCCAGCAAGAAACGAAACGAAGCGCTCGACTGCCTGGTGTACGCCTTGGCGGCGTTGCGTATCAGTCAAGAGCGTTTCGGCCTCGACCTCGATCTGCTAGCCAGCCAGAACCCGGAAACCGGGGTTTGGGAGGTGCCGGCAGAACCTGCACAAGCGGCCGAGCCGGACGAGCCACCAGTGCCGGCCGCTTCGCCGCCGCCGGCGCCGGTGGCGCCGCAACCAGACCACCAGCCTGCCGCCGGCGGCTGGGTTGAAACAGGAGCAAGCGGATGGCTGACGTAGATGCCGAAGAAAACTTGACCCCCCAACAAATGGTCGCGCTGTACATGCGGGCCGAGGCGGACCTGGTGGCAGGCGGCAAGGACGTGACCCTGAACGGGCGACGTTTCGTGTATGCCGAGCTGAACCAGATTCGCGACGGCCGGCTGTACTGGGAGCGCCGAGCAGCTGCACAGGCGCGCGGGGGGCGTCCGGGCTTTGCCTTGGCGAGCTTTGATTGAGTGGCATGAACCTGCTGGACCGGGCGCTTGCGCCGCTGTTTCCGGGCATGGTGGCCGAGCGCTTGCGGGCGCGTAACGTGATCATGGCGTTTGAAGCCGCCAAGCCCACGCGGACCCACAAGGCCAAAAAGCAGACGGGCAGCGCTGACCGTTCGCTGAATCACACGCTCAAGTCCATGCGCGAGCAGTGCCGCAAACTGGACGAGGACCACGACATTGTCACCGGGCTGTTTGATCGCCTGGAGGAACGCGTGGTGGGTGGTTCGGGTATCGCGGTTGAGCCGATCCCCCTGCACCTAGATGGCACAGTGCACCGTGAGTTCGCCGCCGCTATCAACGCGCTTTGGGGGGAGTGGTCGCTAAAGCCCGAGGCCTCTGGCGAATTGACCCGGCCGCAGATGGAGCGCCTGGTGTGCCGCAGCTGGCTGCGCGATGGCGAGGCGCTTGCCCAGGAACTGATGGGCAAAGTGCCGAACTATCAGTATCTGCACGGCGTGCCTTACGCCCTGGAGCTGCTGGAGGCGGATTATCTGCCGGTCGAGTACACCGACGATTCCAAAGGCATCGTCCAGGGCATCGAGCGCAACGGGTGGCGTCGCGTGCAGGCTTACCACCTGTACAAGGCGCACCCTGCAGGGCTGCGCGGCACCTTGTCGCAAAACACCAAGCGCGTGCCAGCTGAGCAGGTGATTCACGTTGCCTACCGCAAGCGCATTGGCCAAAGCCGTGGCCAGCCGCTCCTGCACGCGGTCCTGATCCGCCTGGCGGATATCAAGGACTACGAGGAAAGCGAGCGGGTGGCGGCGCGGATCAGTGCGGCGCTGGCCATGTACATCAAGAAAGGCACCCCTGACGACTATGTGCCTGCCGGCCCTGGTGAAACGCGGGCCGAGCGAACATTCCCCATTGCGCCTGGCGTAGTGGTCGACACCCTGTTGCCGGGTGAAGACGTGGGCATGATCGAAAGCAACCGGCCGAACCCGTTCCTTGAGGGGTTCCGCAACGGACAGCTCAAGGCTGTAGCAGCCGGTACACGCGGCACTTATTCCAGCGTGGCGCGCAGCTATGACGGTACCTATTCGGCGCAACGCCAGGAGTTGGTCGAGGGCCAGCTGGGATACGACCTGCTGCAGCATGAGTTCATCGACTACTGGTGCCGCCGTGTGTACCGCAACTGGCTGCGCATGGCGATCCTGAGCGGGCAGCTCAAGGTGCCGCCAGACGTGGACCCCCGGACGATCTATGGCGCGTTCTATCAAGGCCCTGTGATGCCGTGGATCAACCCGGTGCATGAGGCTGACGCCTGGGAAACGCTGATCAAGATCGGTGGTGCTGACGAGGCGGAAATGGCCCGCTCGCGTGGCCGCAACCCGTCCGAGCTTAAGGCGTCTCGCAAGTCCGAGATTGCCGCCAACCGGGCAGACGATCTGGTGTTCAGTTCGGATGCCTACCACGAGTATTACGGGAGAAACCAACCCAATGAGCAAACGAAGAAAGCGGGCAAGGCTGCCCGTCCTGGGGCCGCGCGGGGCGGTAGCGACGACGGCTGACCCGGCCGCGCAGACCTGGTACACGCTGCGCGCATCCAGTCAGCGCGGCGTGGTCGACCTGATGCTGTACGGCGAGATTGGCGCCTGGGGTATCTCGGCCAACCAGTTTGCCCGCGATCTGAAAGCCCTCGGTGACGTGTCACAGATCAATTTGCACGTTCACTCCCCAGGCGGGGACGTGTTCGAGGGTATGGCCATGTACAACCTCCTGCGCAACCACCCGGCGCGCGTGGAGGGCACTGTGGACGGCCTGGCCGCTTCCATGGGGAGCGTGATCCTGATGGCTTCCAACGTTATCCGCATCCCCGAAAACGCCATGATCATGGTGCACAAGCCCTGGGGCATTCAGGGCGGGGATGCGGACGAAATGCGCCGATACGCCGACCTGCTGGACAAGGTCGAGGATTCCCTGGTGGCGGCGTACACCAACAAGACCGGCAAGACCGCCGACGAGGTCAAGGAGCTGCTTTCCGCTGAAACGTGGATGACCGGCGCCGAGGCTGTCGAGCTGGGCTTTGCCGATGAATTGGTGGGGGCGCTGGATGCCTTCGCCGCTCTCAACTCTCAACGCATGCAGGAGTACACCAACATGCCCACCGCTGCACAACCGATGTTCGCCCCGCGCGGTCAAACCCAGCCACCGGCGCCGGTGAACCAGCCGACCCCGCCGGTCAATCAGCCGACCCAGCCCCCGGCGAACGAAACCCCGGCACAGATCGAGGCCCGCGTGCTGCAGGCTGAGGCAACCCGTCGTTCCAGTATCACCGCCGCTTTTGCCATGTTCCCGACCGTCGAAGGCGCGGCAGCCCTGCGTGACGAGTGCCTGAACGACACCAATTGCAGCCTGGAGTCGGCCAACGCCAAGCTGCTGGCCCACATGGGCAAGTCGACCACTCCGACCGGTAGCCAAGTGCCCGGCCAGCACGGCCACATCACCAACGGCAACCTGGTGGGCGACTCGGTGCGCGCAGCCCTGGCGGGCCGGATTGGCCAGGCCGAGAACGAGGCCGATAACGCCTATAACCACATGAGCCTCAAGGAGCTGGCCCGCGCCTCGCTGACGGATCGCGGCATTCTGGTGGCATCGCTCAACCCCATGCAGATGGTCGGCCTGGCCTTCACGCATGACACCAGCGATTTCGGCAACATCCTGATCGACATTTCCCAAGCATCGGTGCTGGCCGGCTGGGACGAGGCGCCAGAAACCTTTGACCTGTGGACCAAGCGTGGCCGCCTGAGCGACTTCCGTAGCGCCAAACGTGTGGGTATGGGCTCGTTCCCGAGCCTGCGTGAAGTGCGCCCAGGTGCGGAGTACAAGTACATCACCACCGGCGACCGTGGCGAAACCATCAGCTTGGCGACCTACGGTGAACTGTTCTCGATCACCCGTCAGGCCATCATCAACGACGACCTCGATATGCTGAGCAGCGTGCCCTACAACATGGGGCTGGCTGCACGCGGCACTATCGGCGACCTGGTCTATGCGGTCCTGGTCGACAACAAGCCGATGAGCGACAAGAAAGCGCTGTTCCATGTCGACCGCAAAAACCTGTTCACCGGTGCCGGCTCGGCACTGTCGATTGAGTCGATGATTGCCGCCAAGAACGCCATGGCCACGCAAAAGGCGCAGGTTGAGGGTGGAAAAGCCCGCACCCTGAACATTCGCCCGGCTTTCCTGCTGTGCCCTGTGGCCCTGGAAGACCGCGCCAAGCAGCTGATCCGCTCTGCCTCGGTACCCGGCGCTGACGTAAACGCTGGCGTCGATAACCCGATTCGCAACTTCGCCGACGTGATCGCCGAGCCGCGTCTGGACGATGACTCGGCCAAGACCTGGTACCTCGCGGCGGCGCAGGGGCGCGACACTATCGAAGTGTCGTACCTGGATGGCGTCGACAAGCCGTATATGGAGCAGCAAGAAGGTTTCGGCGTCGACGGCGTGGCTACCAAGGTGCGGATCGACGCCGGCGTTGCTGCGCTGGATTCGCGCGGCCTCAACAAGTCTGTCGGCGCGTAACCGCAGATCACCCCCAAGTACCCCGCCTATGCGGGGTTTGTTGTTTCTGGACAGGAGAAAATGGCCATGGCCAAGAACTATGTACAGGGTGGCGGCAGCATCAGTCTGCCGGCCCCTACCGGCGGCTCGGTTGCCGGCATTCCCCAGGTGATCGACAGTCTCGCGGTAATGCCGTTGCAATCCGGCCCTAAAGGTACGCCCATTACCTACCGTACCTGCGACGTGTGGCGAGTGCCGTCGACGCCGGGGCTCAAGGCCGGCGCCAAGGTAAGCGTACTCAACGGCACCCTGGTGGCCGACGGCACCCCGGACTCGAAGCCCTACGGCAAGCAGCTGAGCGACACCGTCGACGGCTTCGCCGACGTGCTGATTGTGCAGTAATGGCCCGCCCGAGCTTTCGCGAGCGCATGGCTTTCCGTACAGGGCGAATCCTCGAGCGGGTAGGCGATAGCGCAACGCTTGAAGATGGCAGCAAGGTGCTGGGCGTATTTAGCAACCCGGCCCTTGATCCCCAGTTGGGCAGCAAGCGCATGGCCAAGGGCGTCGACGCGGCCGAGCTGGACGAGCCACGGTTTACGGTGCTGTCGGCCATCGCTGAGCGTTTGCCCAGGGGGGCAGCCCTGACCGTCGAGCTACCGGCCCATGAGGGCGGTGGCCCTTACACCGTGGTGCGGCCCGAGCCTACCGGCGACGGCATGGTTGCCCTGGTGCTGGAGGTGAAGCATGCAAGAACCGCCGATATCTTCTGACGACCCGCCGGTGATCCCCGGCGAGTTAAAGCAGTTGCATGACGCGATGACCGCCACCCTGCAGGCGAATCTCCCGCAGTTTCAGCTGATCGAGGCTTACCCCAAGCTGATCAAAGAGGGTATGAAGCTGCCGGCGCTGCTGTACGCGGCAACCAACTTCGCCCCCGGCGATGACCCCGGCGACGGCCGCCTGTGCCTTAAAGTGACATTTGAGGCGCTGGTTATGCTGGAGTCCAGCCGTGCCTTGGCGCCGCTGCAGGCGGCCGTTCTGGCCAGCAAGCTGATGCAGCAATTGCGCCTGCAGCATTGGGATATGGATTTCGTCGGCCCGACCGAAAACGTGGAAGCCATGCCGGCGGAGTTCGCTCCCCAGTTGGCCCGCTGCGTAGGCTGGGCGGTGCAATGGCAGCAGGACGTTTACCTGGGTGAAACCGAATGGCCCTGGGAGAACGAGCCGCCGGGCTCGCTGGTGTTCGCCTTCGATCCTGACAGTGGTCCCGGTAACGAGGGCCAGTATCGCGAGCCGGAGGCCTTGGCATGAGTTACGCCGAGGCCCAGTTGGACCGCATGCTGGCCGGCCTGGTGATCCCCTGTTACGTCGTGGGGGTGGATCTGGTGGCCGCCAAGGTGCGGGTCACCGATGGCGGCGATTGGACCAGTGCCTGGGTGCGCTGGCATGCCATCGCCGCCGGTAAGGCGCGCCACTGGCGTGCGCCGAGCATGGGCGAGCAGGGCGTGCTGGTCAGTCCGAGCGGCGAGCCTGCGCAGGGGACGTTCGTTCCTGGCCTGTATGGAAACGCCGGCGCGCCGCCGGACAATCGCGACCATGTCGAGGTGTGGCGCTTCGATGATGGCGGGTCCCTGGTCTACGACTGGGCGGCCAATAGCTACACCATCAAGTTGCCCACCGGCACGGTCAACATTGAGGTCGGCGGCAGTAAGGCAGTGCTGACCGACAACGCAATCACCGCCAAGTCGACCGCGATCAGCGCTGAGGCCGAAACGTACACGGTCAAGGCCGCCGAAATCAGCCTGCAGGGTAATGTGAAGATCGACGGAGCGTTACTAGTAACGCTCGACATAGTCGGCCTTAAAAGGATTATCGACACTCTCGGCAATACGCCGAACCACAAGCACTGAGGTTGATATGGCTGAACAAGACCCGCAAGCCCCGATCAGCGGGACCGACCGTCACATGGTGGAAAAAATGGTTGGCTACGGCATTACCGGCGTTGCGGATCACTTCCGCATGCTGAGCTACTGGCGTCGGCTGCTGGCGGGTGATAACGACCCCGAAGAAATCGCCCAGGGCCTCGCCATGGCGCTGATGTCTGGTCGTTACATCCCCGCGCCGCGTCCGACCCGAGCCCCGACCATCACCATCAACGTGTCGGGGAATCTCGACCCGGAGGCGCTGGCCAGCGCTTTCAAGTCGGCGATTGAGCAGGCCCTGGCCTGTCCGCACTGACTTCCAAACTCAACCCATAAAGGCCCGCTTTTGCGGGCTTTGTCCTTTCTGGAGAACCGCCTTATGGCAGTCAAGAAAACCGCTGCGGATGACGCGGCAACGGACGCGGCCGCCTCCGCTGAACCTGTCGCGCCGGCCGGCGTGACCTTCACCGACAGCGCCTACACCTCGCGCTCGCTGTTCCTGCAGGCCGGCGACGACCTGCGCGAGTTCAAGGTGCTGGCCGGGCGCGTGACCGTCCAGGCAGGCGACGACGAGGCGCTGGCGTTCCTGGGTGGCCACGCCGACCTGCAGCGCTTGGACGGCTAACCATGATTGGCGTGGACCGGCGAACTGGCCAGCCACTTTCGGGCCTCGATCACCTGAAACAGTCGATTGAGGACATTCTGACCACCCCCTTGGGTAGCCGGCGCATGCGGCCGGACTACGGCAGCAACTTGCGCCGCTTTGTCGACCTGCCGGTTAACGAAGGCTGGAAAAGCGCTGTGCAGGCCGAGGTGGCCCGCGCCTTGGGCCGCTGGGAGCCGCGCGTCCAGCTGGAGCGCGTCAAGGTGATTTCCGTGCTCGATGGCCAGATTGGTCTGGAACTGACAGGCCAGTACCTGGGCAACTCGGCCGTCGTGGAGGTGAGCGCATGATTGACCTGTCTTTGCTGCCCCCGCCCGATGTGGTGGAAACCCTGGACTTTGAGACGCTGTATCAGGAGGTGCTTGGCATCTTCCGTGGCCACATGGGCGACCAGTGGACGGCGCTGTTGGAGTCTGAACCGGTCGTCAAGCTGATGGAGGTGATGGCCTACCGTGAGTTGCTGATGCGGGCTCGGGTCAACGCGGCGGCCAAGGCCAGCTTGCTGGCTTATGCCAAGGGGGCCGACCTGGACAACCGCGCCGCCGACTACGACGTGCGGCGGCTGACGATCCGTGCGGCCGACCCCGATGCAGTGCCACCGGTGGCGGCGGTGATGGAAGATGACGATGCGTTGCTCTATCGCACGCGGCTGTCGCTTGAGGCGCTATCGGTGGCCGGAAGTCGCGGGGCGTATGAGTACCATGCCCTAAGTGCTTCGGCCGAGCTGGCTAACGTCTCGGTCGACTCGCCCCGATTTACTGGGGTGGCGCTCGATGCCGCAGTTAGAGCACTGCTGCCGGATGGAGCCATTGTGGTGGTCTGCGACTACGACGCTGGTCTGGCCAACCCGCTACCCGGCGACGTGTCGCTGGCCATCCTGCCCAGGCTGGACAGCACCTCGCTGCCGACCCAGCTGGTTACCACCGTGCAGGCGGCGCTGTCGGCCGAAACCGTGCGTCCGATCACCGACCGACCGCGCGTGCAAGCGGGTAAGCCGACCGATTTCAAGGTGCAGGCCGTCCTGCACGTTGAGGCTGGACCAGATCCGGCGGTGGTCCAGGCGACAGCCCGCAAAGGCCTGGACGCGGCCATTGCCGAGGCGCGGCGTCTGGAGGGGCAACTGCCGCTGTCAGCGATCTACGCGGCGTTACACGTAACGGGCATTAGCCAGGTTGACCTGGTGCACCCGGCTGCAGGCATCGCGTGTGACAAGCGGCATTACCCCAACTGCACGTCAATCGCGCTGACCACGCAGGTGGCGACGTGAGCCTGTTGCCGCATAACGCCACCCTGCTGGAGCGCTCCCTGGAGGCGGCCAGCGAGCAGGGCATTGACCCGGAAATCATCCGGGGCATTGCCGACTCGACGCGCTGTCCGCCCGATTTCCTGCCGTGGCTCGGTTGGGCCTGGAAGGTCGAGGGCTGGGAGGCGGCCAACACCACCGCCCAGCGCCGCGAGCTGGTTCGCGAGGCGATCCCGGTCCACAAGACCAAGGGCACCGTCGGCGCGATCCGGCGGGTGCTCAAGGCGGTGCGGGTCAATGCGGATTTCAAGGAATGGCACCAGATCCCCAACGCGGCCCCGTACACGTTCCAGGTCACGGCCTGGGCGAACGAGAACCGCGAGGGGGAGGGCTCGATTATCTCGCCGCAGCTGGGCGCGCGTTTGCGCGCCCTGGTCGACGCGGCAAAGAACGAGCGCAGCCACTATGAGTTTCGCCTGGGCGCGCGCTTCGACGGCGGTCTGTTGTTCGCCAACGTTGCCCGAGGGCGCGGCCTGCAGCGCCTGAGCATGAATGCCCAAGCGGTGCAGATCGACGTGGCGGTGCAGGGCCTGCAGTTTGCCAACGCCACCCGGTCGCTCGGCGTGTCTCGGCGTTCTGTCGAGGCCCTTGGCGTGCCGATCAATGCTGAATCGGGCTTTGTGGTCGCCAGTGCGACCCGTGCCCTAGTCGTCGTGCGCAGCACGATGGAGGCTGTTTTATGAGTACCCCGTTACAACCCGTGATCACCAAGGCGGGGCTGGCGGCGATCCTGCGTGCTGATAACACCGGCATTGCGGCGCAGATCACCCATATTGCCCTGGGCACCTCGGGCTACACGCCGTCGGCCGACCAGAAAAGCCTGGTTGCGCAAACGGCCAAGTACCCGATTGCCGGGGGCGAGCGCCTGAGCAGTACCTTGCTACACCTGACCGCCCTGGCTGATGGCGACCGCGCTTTTTGGGTGCGGGAAATCGGCTTTCTGCTGAGCGACGGCACCCTGTTGGCGGTGTGGTCCGATTCATCCACCCCGCTGGCCTACAAGTCGGCGGACACCGACTTGCTGTTGGCCTATGACCTGTCGCTGGCCGCGCTGCCGGCGGACAGCGTGACGATCATAAGCAACGAGGCCGGGCTGAGTCTGAGCTTGGCCGGGCCGCTGGCTGCGCAGGCGCAGGCATTGATTGCCGAGCAGCTGCGCGGCCTGCAGCAGCAGGATCAACTGGACCAGCAAGACCAATGGCAGCGCGTGGCAGGTGAGCAGATTTCCCGCTTGCTGCTGCGCATGTCGGAGGTTGAAGCGCGCCAGGAGGCCGACCGCAATGGCCTTGCCAGTGCGGCTGTCGGTAATGCCTCGGCAGTCATTGCCGAGCAGCTGTGCGGCCTGCAGCGACAGGACCAACTCGACGAATTGGCGGGAAGTTCACGCCGAGCTGGTGCGGTGCTCGACAACCATTCGCAGCGCTTGCTGGAGGTCGAACGACGCCAAGTCTCTGACCGTGAGGACCAGCTGGTCGCTGCAGTCTGTAACGCGGCGGCGATCATCGCCCTGCAAACCTTAGTAACTCAAAACACCTTTGGAGCATAAGACGTATGAGTCTCGAAACTGATGTGGCCAACCTGGTCACGCAAACTACCAAGTTGCTCGACTACTTCGGCAATAAGAAAGCCGCCATCGATTCGGCGGTCGCGTCTGCGATTGCAGCCATCCCCGAAGGCCGTAAAATCTTCTATGTGAACCAGCTCACCGGCGATGACAACGCCGACGGCCAGGCAGCGCGGCCTTTGAAGACCATCGATAAAGCAATTGCCAATACCCCATTTGGCGGGCTATGTATCGTTCGGCTGCAAACCGATTACCGGATGGCGTTAAACATTAGCGTCGACGCCCGCGTTCTGTCGATTTTCAGTGACACCACGGGTGTTAAGCGGAAGATTATTCCCGCTTATTACATGATCGCTGATGGTACGGCGCATTACCTTTCGGGCATTGTTCAATCGAACGGTGCTCAGGTGTTGCTGAGTGATATCACAGTTGACCTCCCAAGCCCGGCTGGCCTGAACCCGGCGCCTGTCGGTTTCGTGAATGCATTCTTCAAGAGCACTTCCAACGGGGGCGCTGTGATCCTGGCGGCGAAACTATCGGCTTGCGAGTTCACGTCTCCCCCGGATGGCACGGCATACCTCGTCGGTGCGCCAAATAGTGCTGTTGTACTTGAGGTGCTTGGAACTTCGTTCCCCGCTTCGTTCGGCGGGCGTTACATCAGCGGTATTGCCGCTGGGTCTTTGCCCAAAGATATCCCCAACATCATGACTAACCTGACCGTACTTTAAGGGGCGTATATGCAAACTCAAAACCTGAACATCGAATTCGGCGGTCGTACTTATGTCGGTTTCAGTTTCGACAGCCTGCCCCTGAGCGCCGCTCTGCTGGTGGCAGCCATGCAGGTCGATCAGGCGGCCGATCAGGCGCGTAGCGCGGTCCTGGGTGATCCGTTGCGCGCTGTTGAATATCGGATGACGGCGGACGAGGCCGAGAGCTTCGCAGCGAACGGCTATGCCGGCGAGGTTCCAGCAACTGTACAAGCCTGGATGGACGCGGCGGGCCTCGACGCGCAGGCCGCGACCGAGAGCATTCTGCACGAGTCGCGCGCCTGGAAATCTGCGATCTACGACATCCGCGCCGCTCGCCTGAAAGGCAAGCAGGACGTGCTCAAGGCCACCAGTCACGAGCAGGCCGAGGCCATGGCAGACGTGGCTATTGCCGCCATCAAGGCGCGCATTCAGGGCGTCGGTAACGCGGCCTAACCCAACTTCACCTCGTAACCCCAAGGGCCGCTAAGCGGCTTTTTTTGTGCCTGGAGGGCACGCATGAATCGAACCCACTTCGAGCACGTCCTGGCGGCGTTGCTGATCATGGGCGCCCTGTGGGGCGTCCTGGCCCTGCTGGGCGTGCCCGCTGGCCACTGGGCCGGCGCCGCTGCCGGCATCTTCTTTTTCGCTGGTCGCGAGTACACCCAGGGCGAGCGCAACCTGGCGCACGTCGAGGCGGTGCACCTGGCCAATCTGCACTGGTACGACGGCCTGCGCATCTGGCGATGGACCGTAGACGGTCGCCTCGACTTCTTCTGCCCGCTGGTGGCCTGCCTGATCGTGGCGCTGCTGGTCGAGGTGCTGCAGATCCTGCAGCGCTGACTGTTTTATTTCTCCCATCCTCGGGCCGCGCATGACGCGGCCTTGTGCTTTCTGGAGTTTCAAATGTCTGGATTCTTTCACGGCGTTACCGTAACGAACGTCGACACCGGGGCGCGCAATGTCGCGTTGCCGTCGTCCTCGATCATTGGCCTGGTTGACACCTTCACCGAGGGCGCCGATGCCACGGCGAAAATCGGCGACCTGGTGCTGATCACCAACCCGCGCGAGGCGGTCGCCGCGTTCGGCCCTGCCTCGGCCGTTACCAAGGCCTGCCAGGCCATCTATGCCCGTTCCAAGGCGGTCATTGTCGCCACTGGCGTGGCCAAGGGCGCGGATGCAGCGGCGCAGACCACGGCAGTCATTGGTGGCGTGCAGGCGAACGGTAAGCGTACCGGCCTGCAGGCGCTGCTGGATGGCAAGAGCCGTTTCAACGCGCAACCGCGCCTGATCATCGCACCCAAGCACAGCGCGACTCAGGCGGTGGCCACGGCCATCGACTCGATTGCCGGCAAGCTGCGCGCGATTGGCATCATTGACGGCCCTGGCACCACCGACGAGGCGGCCACCACCTACGCCAAGCTGTTCGGCTCCAAGCGTCTGTACATGGTCGATCCGGGCGTGCAGCTGTGGGACACCACTTCCGGCGCGTCTGGCGCGACTGTCGACGCGCCGGCCTCGGCCTGGGTTGCCGGCGTGTTTGCCTACACCGACAGCGAATACGGTTTCTGGTCGTCGCCGTCGAACAAAGAGTTTGTCGGCATCACTGGCACCACCCGTGCCATCGAGTACCTGGACGGTGACGAGACGTGCCGGGCCAACCTGCTGAATAACGCCAACATCGCGACCATCATTCGAGACGACGGTTTCCGCCTGTGGGGCAACCGCACCCTGTCGAGCGATTCGAAATGGGCGTTCGTCACCCGTGTGCGGACCATGGATATGGTCATGGACGCCATCCTGTACGGCCACAAGTGGGCAGTAGACCGGGGTATTACCTCGACCTATATCCGCGACGTGACCGAAGGCCTTCAAGCCTTCATGCGCGACCTGAAAGCCCAGGGCGCAATCATCAACTTCGAGGTTTACGCCGACCCGGTGCTTAACACGGCCAGCCAGCTGGAGCAGGGCAAGGTCTATTGGAACATCCGTTTCACCGATGTTCCGCCGGCAGAAAACCCGAATTTCCGCATCGAAGTCACCAATCAATGGCTGACCGAAGTCCTCGACCAAGTCGCGTAAGGAGCGCATCACATGGCAATGATTCCCGAAACCCTGGCCAACCTGAACCTGTTCGTGGACGGCGTCAGCTTCCAGGGCGATGTTCCCAGCCTGACCCTGCCCAAGCTCACCCTCAAGACCGAGGAACACCGCGCCGGCGGCATGGATATGGCCATTGAGCTGGATATGGGCATGGAGAAGATGGAGTCCAACTTCACCACGACCGGCGTGCGCAAAGAGTCGCTTAAGTTCTTCGGATTGGCCGACGGTAACGCCTTCAACGGCACGTTCCGTGGCTCCTTCAAGGGCCAGAAGGGCGAAACCAAGGCGGTGATCGTCACCCTTCGCGGCACCCTGAAAGAGATCGATATGGGCGACTGGAAGGCCGGCGACAAGGCCGAACTCAAGCACGGCATTGCCGTGACCTATTACAAGTTGGAGGTCGGCGGGGAGCAGATTTATGAAATCGACCCGGTTGGCATGAAGCGCGTTATCAACGGCGTTGACCAGCTCGCCAGCCAGCGCCGCGACCTCGGCCTGTAACCCCCTGCAACCTTTCCGCATTCCTTTCCGATTCAAGGACACCGAGTCATGAGCAAGCCTGCACCGAAGTACCTCAAGCTGACCGCTGAAAACGTCACCATCACCCTGACCAAGCCAACCGAGCTGAACGGCATCAAGGTGGACACCATTACCCTGCGCGCGCCGACCGTGCGCGACATGCGCATTTCCAGTCAGACCTCGGACGGTGACGACGAGCAGCGCGAGCTGAACCTGTTCGCCTCCCTGGCCGAGGTTGGCGTTAAGGACCTGGAGGGCCTGACCTACAAGGACTACAACCGTATCTCGGTCGGTTACACCTTTCTGGTGCGAGAGGACGAACTGTAATCCCGACAGCATGAAGGCGGCCGCCAAGCGACTGGCGGCCGAGCTGAATTTCTCGGCCGAGGAAATCATGACCATGCCCTATTCGGACGTGATGTGGTGGCTCTCGGACTGAGCCGGCGAGGGGGTAAGCAATGGCGTTAAAGCCTTTGATGCTGGTCATCGGGGGTGCCGTCGCTTCAACGGTCGGCACCGCCTTTAAGACGGTCGAAAGTGGCATCCAGAAGCTGGAAGCCAAGGGCAACAAGGCCAAGGTGCTGAAAAGCACCATTGGCGAAACCATCAAGCTGCGCGAGGAATGGAAGCGCGCGCACGACAGCGGCGCCGCCGGTGCCGACAAGCTGCTGCGCAAACTGAACGGCAACCTTGAGGCGCTGCGCAATCAGGGCGTCGAGGTCGGCCGGCTCAGTCGTGAGTATCAACGCCTGGGCCGCGAGGCGCGCGCCGCCGATCTGCAGGTCAAAGGCCACCAGCAGGTGCAGGCGGGAAAAGAATCGCTCAGGTCGAACATTGGCAAGACGGCGGCAGCCACGGCCGCTGTTGCTGTGCCGACGATGGTCAGCGCGAACTATCAGGCGATCATCCGTGATATTGCGATCAAGGCCGATATTGCCAACAAGCCCGAGGAGCAGCAGCTAACCCGGACGGTGATCGATACGGCCGCCGGCACTGGGATGGCGCGCAATGACGTGGCCGACCTGGTCAACCAGTTGGTCGGCGCCGGCATGGACCTGAACAAGGCCCTGTCCTATGCGCCGGTGGCGGCCAAGTTCGCCATTGGCCAAGGTGCCTCGGGCGTCGACACAGCGTCGATGATCCAGGCCTTGGAGCAAAACGCCAAGATTAGCGACCCCAAGGTTATGCAGCAGGCCTTGGAGGCCATCGCCTATCAAGGCCAGGCGGGTAGCTTCGAGGCCAGCGACATGGCCAAGTGGTTCCCGCAACTGCTGGCCGGCATGGAGAAAAACGGGATCACCGGGCTAGATGCGGTGACCTCGCTGGGCTCCATGCTGCAAGTTCAGATGAAGACCGCCGGCAGTTCGGACGAAGCGGCGAACAACTTCAAGAACTGGATGGAGAAGATCGGCGCCGGCGATATCAAAAAGGCCTACAGCGATGTAGGCATTGACTATCAGGCCTCGCTGAACACCGGCTTGCAGAAGGGCATGAACGTCATTGAGGCGTCCATGGCCCTGGCCATGAGATACGTCGAGGCGACCGACCCGGCCAAAGCCAAAAAGATCAAGGACGCCCAGGCTAAGATCGACAAGGAAGTCGACCCGGAGAAGGCCAAGGCAGCGCTGGAGGCGCTGGAGAAAACCCTGCGCACCGGCGATATCTTCGCCGACATGCAGGTCAAGGCCGCGCTTACCGCCTATGGCCAGAACCGGGGTCTGTATGAGGAGCTTAAAGCCGACTCCAAGAAGGCCTCGGGCATCCTCGACAAGAACCTGGCCGAGCGCCGCGAAACTTCGGCGCAACAATGGGCGGAGACGGTCCAGGCGGCTGACGATGCCATGCGCAGCATTGGCGATGCCATCCGCCCGGCCACTGACCTGGCGGCCAAGGGGCTAACCGCTGTTGCCCAAGGCATCACCACGCTGTCGGACAAGTTCCCGGCGGTCGTGACGGGCATTGCCGGTACTGTGGCGGCCCTTCTGGCGCTGAGCACTGCTGCCAGCGCGTACCGGATCGGCAAGGGTGCGCTCAACATCGCGCGCGGCGGCTGGCTGGGACGTGGCAGCAAGGAAGACGAGGCGCCGACGCGCCGGCGCGTGACCGGCAACAAGGTGGTCGACGCCGGCCTGGGCGTGCTGGACAAGGTGCTGTCGCCGCGTTCGCCCGATGCCGAACCGGCCAACGATCCGTTGGGGGCCATCAAAGACCCGCAGCGTGTGTTTGTGGTCAATGCCGATGCCTTCGGCAAGATCGGCGGCGCTGTCGCTAATAGCGGCCCTGCAGGGCCTGCTAGGGGTAGTCGCAGAAGTCGCCGCCGGGAGCGCCGGCGTGCGGCAAGGCAAGGCGCTGCAGCGCGGCCGGTGGCAGCGGTCGAGGCGCCACTGGCCCCGGTGCCAAGGCCTCGGCCGCTTCCTGCAGCCGCCAGGGCACTGACCGCCGCCGGCGAGCTGGGCAATGTCGCCCGCTCGATGCGCGGCGTTACGCGGCTGGCCAGGCGCTTGCCGGGTGGCAATTTCCTGGACGCCGGCACGGCTGCGCTCGATGTTGCCCTGAATGCCAAGACCCAAGACGAAAAGGCCGAGGGCTACGGCGCCGCCGGCGGCAGTCTCGCGGGTACGCTCGCGGGCGCAGCTGCAGGCGCTGCCATTGGCTCGGTGGTGCCGGTTATCGGCACTGCCGTGGGTGGTGCCGTCGGCGCCGTGCTGGGCGGCATGGGTGGCGAGTCGGTCGGTGCCTGGCTGGGTAAGCGCTGGTTTGGTGAGGATGCGTCCGAAGGTGAGGACAAGGCGTCGACGCCGGCCGCCCCTGGTGAGGCGTTACGCGTAACGCTTGAGCCGCAGGAGGTCAAGCAGGCCGCCCCGGTCGTGCTCGATGCCGGCAAGCCTGCGCCTGTGGTGGTCGACAACCGGGATCCGGTCGCTGTACCGCCGGCGGCGCCGGTGCCTGCCCTGGGTGATGCGGTGCGCGATCAGGCCAAGCCTGTTCCGCCGGCGTCCGCGCCGGTGGTGGTACCGCCTGCAGCAGCGCCTGCAGTGCGCGTTGCCGCGCCCGAGGCGGCGCCGGCAGCGCCTGTGGTGGTCGACAACCGGGATCCGGTCGCTGTACCGCCGGCGGCGCCGGTGCCTGCCCTGGGTGATGCGGTGCGCGATCAGGCCAAGCCTGTTCCGCCGGCGTCCGCGCCGGTGGTGGTACCGCCTGCAGCAGCGCCTGCAGTGCGCGTTGCCGCGCCCGAGGCGGCGCCGGCAGCGCCTGTGGTGGTCGACAACCGGGATCCGGTCGC
>NZ_JAUHUI010000044.1:0-42282 GCF_030418155.1 Pseudomonas sp. 2,4-D | reverse complement strand
CTTCTCTGGTGATCACTGCGCTGGCACTGCTGACGGGCGCCTTGTCCTTCATGGTTTGAAGCACTCAGGGCGCCGCTCGGCGCCCCTCTGACTCACCCAAGAACAACAACAGAGTAACCATCATGTCCCGATTTCTTTTCCGTGGGGCCACTTGTGGCCTGCTGTGCGGCTGGCTGCCTGTGGCCGGTGCCGCCGGTTTCATCGAAGACAGCAAGCTCAAGCTGCAGTTGCGCAACGTGTATTTCAACGAGAATTTCCGTGACGAGCAGGGTATGAGCGCCCGCGCCGCCGCCACTGCCAAAAGCGAACGGGTGGAATGGGCTCAAGGCTTTCTGCTCGATTACCAGTCCGGCTTCACCCAAGGCACCCTCGGCCTGGGGCTCGACGCCTTGGGCCTGGTCGGCTTCAAGCTCGACTCCGGCCGTGGGCGCAGCGGCACCGGGCTGCTGCCAGTGCATGACGATGGCCGCGCGGCCGACGAATTCGCCAGCGCCGGTATCACGGCCAAGGCCCGTCTGGGCAGCACCGTGGTCAAGCATGGCACCTTGCTGCCCAAGACGCCGGTATTGGTGTACAACGATGCGCGGCTGCTGCCGCAGACTTACCAGGGAACCCAGCTGACCAGCACCGACATCGACAACCTCACCCTTACTGCCGGCCACCTGGATCGCTTCAAACAGCGCGACTCATCCGATAGCACCGGGTTGTACCTGGACGGGTATGGCGGCCCAGCGTCTGGTGATTTCAGCTTCGCTGGTGCTGACTACGCCGTCAGCAAGCAACTGCGCCTGAGTTATTTTCATGGCGAGCTCGAGCATTTCTACCGCCAGGACTTCGCCGGGCTGGTGCACGATCTGCCGCTGGGCGGCGGCGTGCTGACCACCGACCTGCGTTACTTCAAAAGCCGCGACAGCGGTACGGCGTATGGCGGTGGCATCGACAACGACATGTTCAGCAGCCAACTGTCGTACGCCCACTCCGGGCATACCGTCGGCGCAGGTTACCAGGTGCTCGATGGTGAAGCGGGGCTGCCGTATATCAGTGGGGCAACGGTCTATTCGTTCAGCAACGTCGGCATCGGCAAGTTCATCGAAGAGGAAGAGAAGACCTGGATGGCCAGCTACGCCTACAACTTCGCTGCCGCCGGGGTACCGGGGCTGACCTTCATGACGCGCTACCTGAGTGGCGACAATGGCCGCTCAGGTGGCGAGGGCATCAAAGAATGGGAGCGTGACGCCGAGATTGCCTACGTGGTGCAGGGCGGACCGCTGAAAGGGCTGGGCGTAAAGCTGCGAAACTATGTGTATCGATCAGATTTCGCCCGCGGCCGAGACAGCAATCGCCTTTACCTGACCTACGATATCGCCATCTGGTGATGGCGCAGGCCGGACAAGATATCCGGCCCTGAACCACCTGAGGCGCCGTGGTTCAGCGGCGCAGCAGGCGAGAGACCACCAGAGTGACGGCGGCGGTGATGGCCAGTGCGGCGAAGGGCTTTTCCTTGACGAACGAGGACACCCTGTCCAGGGTGTCGCCGTAGGTCTTGGTCACCTGGCCTGCGGCCTGACGCGCATCGCCTTCGGCTTCCAGCGCCGGGTCTTCGACCAGGCGACCTACGGCGCTTTGCGCCTTGCCAGCCAGGTCTTCTGCTACACCTTCGATCTGTTCGCGTTTCATGATGGCTTAGTTCCTTCCTGTGAGCGGCTTTGGGTTAACAGCACAGGGTTAGGGCGGTGAATCGTCGCAATGGTTCAAAGCGACTGTTTGTCACCTGCAGGTCATGCGCGCCGGCATAGAGTCGCACCTGGCATGAGCGCGCGAGGTTAGCGCGCCTTCTTTTCGAGGATCCGCGCCCCGGTCCCTTCCTTGCCCAGCACATCCTCGGGGTTGCGCAGCGGGCAGTCCTCCAGCGACAGGCAACCGCAGCCAATGCAGTTGTCGAGGCTGTCGCGCAGTGCTTCCAGTGTGCGAATGCGGGCATTCAGGTCTTCGCGCCAGGCCGTGGACATCTCGCTCCATTGTGCTGCTGTGAGCTTGCTGTTGGGGGCATAACGGCTGAAGGCCTGTTTGATTTCCTCAAGCGGAATTCCCGTGCGCTGGGCTACCTTGATGATCGCCAGGGTACGCAGCACCAGCGAGGGATAGCGGCGCTGGTTGCCTGCCGTGCGGACGCTGGCGATCAGCCCCTTGGTTTCGTAGAAGTGCAGCGCAGACACCGCCACGCCGCTGCGCTTGGCCACTTCACCCACTGTGAGCATCCGTGTGTTGTCCGCTGCCATGCCTGTTGACCTCAAGTTAAGTTGAGCTCTTATAGTCCTGCCCGATCTTCCCTGCAACCGCTTTCCCTGTGATCGGAGCTGAGCATGAACAATCGGACGTTACTGGCCTGGGCCGGCGCTGTTGCCGGTGCGCTGGCCGCTGCCTATGCGCTGGTGGGAAGCGGCTCGGCGCCGCCCGCTGCGGCGGTGTGGCCGGCGACCAAGGTGGCGCTGGCCACGGCCGAGCAGGTGCAACTGGCGCGGCAGCGCTTTGCTTCGGGGGAGTTGGAGGCGGTCAACCAGGTGCAGGTGGCGGCCGAGATGGCAGGGCGTATTACCCGCATCGCCTTCGAGTCGGGGCAGACGGTAGCGGCCGGGCAGTTGCTGGTGCAGCTCAACGATGCACCCGAGCAGGCCCTGCGCGTGCAGTTGCAGGCCAGGTTGCGTAACGCTGACGTGGTGCTGCAGCGCAGCCGCAAACTGCGCGCGATGAATGCCGTGTCGCAAGAGCTGCTGGACAACGCAGCCACGGCCGTGGACGTGGCCCGTGGTGAGCTGCAGCATGTCGAGGCGCTGATCGCGCAGAAGGCCATTCGCGCACCGTTTGCCGGCAAGCTCGGCATCCGCCGTGTGCATCAGGGCCAGTACCTGGGCGCTGGCGAGACCATCGTCAGCCTGGCCGACATCAGCCAGTTGCATGTGAACTTTGCCTTGGGCGAGCAGGCCGCCCCCGAAGTGCACGCCGGGCAGGCGCTGGCACTGACGGTGGACGCGGTGCGTGGGCAAGACTTCCAGGCGCGGGTGGTGGCGGTCGACCCGGTTGTCAGCAAAGCACGCCTTGTACAGGTACAGGCGGCCTTGCCGAACCCGCAAGGGCAGTTGCAGCCGGGTATGTATGCCGGCGTGCGGCTGGATGCTGCGCAGCCGTCGACCGTGCTGGCCGTGCCGGAAACCGCGATTACCTACACCGCCTACGGGCAGACGGTGTTTGTCGCTACCCAGGACCCGCAGCATGGCACCCGGGTGAGCCGGGTGCAGGTAACCACCGGTGAGCGCTGGCAGGGGCGGGTGGAAATCACCTCCGGCCTGACGCCCGGCGACCGTGTGGTGGTTTCCGGCCAGCTGAAACTGAGTGATGGCATGCCGGTCGAGCCAGTGGCGCAGGACAGCCTGCAGGCTAGCCAGGGAGGGCGGCAGTCGTGAGGTTTACCGATGTCTTCGTGCGCCGCCCGGTGCTGGCGCTGGTGGTCAGCAGCCTGATCATCCTGATGGGGCTGTTTGCCATGGGCAAGTTGCCGATCCGCCAGTACCCGTTGCTGGAAAGCTCGACCATTACCATCAGCACCGAGTACCCCGGTGCCTCCGCCGAGTTGATGCAGGGTTTCGTGACGCAGCCGATCACCCAGGCGGTGTCGTCGGTCGAGGGCATCGACTACCTGTCCTCGTCGTCGCAGCAGGGGCGCAGCCTGATCACCTTGCGCATGGTGCTCAACCGCGATTCGACCCAGGCGCTGGCCGAAACCATGGCCAAGGTCAACCAGGTGCGCTATCGCCTGCCGGAAAAAGCCTACGACCCGGTGGTGGAGCTGTCGGCAGGCGACTCCACTGCCGTGGCCTATGTGGGGTTTGCCAGCGACAGCCTGTCGATACCGGAACTGAGCGATTACCTGTCGCGGGTGGTGGAACCGCAGTTCTCCGGTATCGACGGCGTGGCCAAGGTGCAGTCGTTCGGCGGGCAGCGCCTGGCCATGCGCCTGTGGCTGGACAGTGAACAGATGGCCGGGCGCGGGGTGACGGCGGCGGACGTGGCGCAGGCGGTACGTGCCAACAACTACCAGGCAACGCCGGGCCAGGTGCGCGGGCAGTATGTGCTGGCCGATATCCAGGTGGACACCGACCTGACCCGGGTCGAAGACTTCCGTGAGCTGATCATCCGCAACGATGGCACCGACCTGGTGCGCCTGCGCGATATCGGCACCGTCGAGCTGAGTGCGGCGGCCACGCAGACCAGCGCCACCATGGACGGCAAACCTGCCGTGCACCTGGGGCTGTTCCCTACGCCCAGCGGCAACCCTCTGGTGATCGTCGAGGGTATTCGCCAACTGCTGCCACAGATCCAGCAGACCTTGCCGCCTGGTGTGAAAGTGGCGCTGGCCTATGAAACCGCACGCTTCATCGATGCGTCGATCCATGAAGTGCTGCGCACCTTGGTGGAGGCGATGCTTATCGTGGTGTTGGTGATCTGGCTGTGCCTGGGTTCGCTGCGCAGCGTGCTGATCGCGGTGGTGGCCATTCCGCTGTCGATGCTGGGGGCTGCGGGCCTGATGTTGATGTTTGGTTTCAGCCTCAACCTGCTGACCTTGCTGGCGATGGTGCTGGCCATCGGCCTGGTGGTGGACGATGCCATTGTGGTGGTGGAAAACGTGCACCGGCATATCGAGGAGGGCAAGTCGCCGGTCGCGGCAGCATTGGCCGGGGCGCGGGAAATTGCCGGGCCGGTGATCGCCATGACCCTGACCTTGGCGGCGGTGTATGCGCCCATTGGCTTGATGGGCGGGCTGACCGGCACGCTGTTCCGTGAGTTTGCCTTGACCCTGGCGGGGGCGGTGATCGTGTCCGGCATTGTGGCGCTGACCTTGTCGCCGGTGATGAGCTCGTTACTGTTGCAACCCGGGCAGCAGCATGGCGCGATGGCCAATAGGGCGGATCGGTTGTTTGCTGCGTTGACGGGTACCTATGGGCGGGTGCTGGCCTACACCTTGTCACATCGCTGGATCGGCGGTGGCGTGGCGCTGCTGGTGTGTTTGAGCCTGCCCTGGCTTTACCTGCTGCCCCAACGCGAGCTGGCGCCGCCCGAGGACCAGGCAGCGGTGCTGACCGCCATCAAGTCGCCGCAGCATGCCAGCCTTGAATATGCGGAACGCTTTGCGCTGAAGCTTGACCAGGTGATGAAGTCCATCGCCGAAACCACCGACACCTGGATCATCAACGGCACCGACGGCCCGGCCGCCAGTTTCGGGGGTATCAACCTCAGCGCCTGGCAGGCGCGCGAGCGGTCCGCCGCACAGGTGCAGGCGCAGTTGCAGCAGGCCGTGGCGGATATCGAAGGCAGCAGTATCTTTGCCTTCCAGGTCGCTTCGCTGCCGGGCTCCAGTGGCGGCCTGCCGGTGCAAATGGTACTGCGCAGCGCCCGGGATTATCCAGAGCTGTACCAGACCATGGAGGTGCTCAAGCAGCGCGCCCGCGACAGCGGCCTGTTCGCCGTGGTGGACAGCGACCTCGACTACAACAACCCGGTGGTCAAGGTGCGCGTCGACCGGGCCAAGGCGGCTAGCCTGGGCATCAGCATGCAGGCCATTGGCGAGTCACTGGGTGTGCTGGTGGGCGAGCAGTACCTCAACCGCTTTGCCCTGTTCGGGCGTTCCTACGACGTGATCCCTCAGAGTATCCAGGACCAGCGCCTGAGCCCTGCGGCGCTGAACCGACAATACGTGCGCGCCGAAGATGGCAGCCTGGTGCCGCTGGCCACGGTGGTGCACCTGGAAATCGAAGTGGCGCCCAACCGCCTGTTGCAGTTCGATCAGCAGAACGCCAGTACCCTGCAGGCCATCCCGGCGCCGGGGGTGTCGATGGGTAGCGCCGTGGCCTTTCTCGAACAGCTCACCGGTGAACTGCCGCCGGGCTTCAGCCACGACTGGCAATCGGAATCGCGCCAGTATGTGCAGGAGGGCTTTGCCTTGATGTGGGCGTTTCTTGCTGCGCTGGTGGTGATCTACCTGGTGCTGGCGGCTCAGTACGAAAGCCTGGTTGACCCACTGATCATCCTGGTGACTGTGCCGCTGTCGATCTGCGGTGCGCTGCTGCCGCTGGCGCTGGGCTGGGCCACGCTGAACATTTACACGCAGATTGGCCTGGTGACGCTGATCGGCCTGATCAGCAAGCACGGCATCCTGATGGTGGAGTTCGCCAACGAGATTCAGGTGCGCGACAACCTCGATCGTGCCGCCGCCATTGTTCGCGCGGCGCAAATACGCTTGCGGCCAGTGCTGATGACCACGGCGGCGATGACTTTTGGCGTGCTGCCACTGCTGTTCGCCAGCGGCGCCGGCGCCAACAGCCGTTTTGGGTTGGGGGTGGTGATTGTGTGCGGGATGCTGGTGGGGACCTTGTTCACCTTGTTCGTGCTACCGACGATCTACGCCTGGCTGGCACGCGATCACCGGGTGAGCACGGCGCGGGCGAGGCAGTTGGTCGAAGCTGAAAGGCAACTGGGGGCGCTTTAGGGGCAACGGTCTGTTCATTAGCTGAAAGTTGCACCATCCCTGTACGAGCGGGTTCAGGCGGGGGAGCGGTCGCGGCGCATCTGGGTGACCAAGGTAAAGCGGTCATCCGGGTGCACGGTCTCGGAAACCGCCATCAAATCACCATTTTCCTCGCGGTAGTGGCGGATGATCTTCAGCCCCGGCGAGCCCGCCTCGGCCTTCAGCGCCCGGGCCATTTCCGCAGTCAGCAACACCGCACGCACCTGCTGGTCGACCACTGCGATTGCCCGGCCGTAGTGCTGTTCGATCAAGCCGGCAATCAGCTGGTCAGGGTGCTCGCGGGCCAGCTCGATGACCGCGATGTAGTCGCGCTGTGCATACACGTCTACCCAGCACAGCGGCGCGCCATCGTGCTGCCGGTCGACGCGGATGCTCGACACGCAGAAGTAATGCTCCCCCGGCACCAGCCCCAGCCTCGCCGCCTCGCTCAGGTCGGCGACAAAGTGGCGCACGCCCTGGATTTCCCGCTGCTGGGTGTCTGCCAGGTGCGCCAGGTCAGCCACACTGGGCAACGACTGCGAATAGCCGCCGCGCGGGCTGCTGGCCTCCACCCGGGTGCCCACGCGTTTGCGGCGCGACACCAGCCCTTGGGTGAGCAGCTGGTTGATAGCGGCACGCACCGTGTGCCGGCTCACATTGTAAAGGTCGCACAGCTCGAACTCGGTCGGCAGCAGGCTGCCCACCGGGTAGCGGCCGCTGGCAATCGCTTGCATCAAGTCCTTTGCCACGGTGGAGTAGCGCGTCGGGTTCATACCTTTGCTCGGGCTCGCCAATTTCATCGGTTGACAGTGTAACAGCGGCCGAATGCCGAGCGCTCCGGCCGCCCACAGAGGTCGATACCGCCGTCAATGCTGCTGCCTGGCTCGCAGCAGCAACGCTGCCAGGGCACACCCGACCAATGCCAGGCACGCCAGGTAGAACGCATCACTGTAGGCCATCAGGTAAGCCTCTCGCCGAATGGTCGCCGCCAACGCTTCCAGCATTTGCTGCTGATGCGGCAGCCAGCTTTGCACCGTCTGGTTGATACGCGCCTGGACGCTTGGCTCGAACAGCGTCACCTGCTCGTGAATGCGCTCACTATGAAAGCGTTCACGGGTTGCCACCAGTTGCGTCAACCCGGCCGTGCCGATGGCGCCACCCAGGTTGCGCAACATCGAGAACACCGCCGAGGCTGAGCCGGCCTCACGCTTGTCCAGCCCGGCCACCGCCAGCACCGATAACGCAACCATGATGAAAGGCTGGCCAATACCACGTACCACCGTGGACGGGATGATCACGTTGTCGGCACTGTCGGCGCTCAGGCTAGCCCCCAGCCAGCAGCCCAGCGCCATGATCAAAAAGCCGCTGGCGACCATGAACTTGGCACTGGTCCAGCCCATCAGCCGGGGCATCAACGGCGCCAGCAGCAACTGCACCACGCCATAGGCGATCAGCGCCACGCCCACGTCGTGCGCGCTGAACCCCTGCAACTGCGAGAGGTAGTTGGGCACCAGGAACACCAGGCCGAACGTGGCAGCGCCAAAGATGAACATCGCCACGCTGGCGACACCGAAGTTGTAGTGCCCGAGCAAGCGCAGGTTGATGAACGCGCGCTGGCCGAACAGCTGGGTCACCACGAACACCACCAACGCAATGGCAGCGACCACGCTCATGCCGACAATGAGCGGCGAGCCGAACCAGTCCAGCCGACCGCCTTCTTCCAGCACGATCTGCAAGCCGCCCAGGCCGATCACCATGGCGGCGATACCCAGCCAGTCACCTTTGCGTAGCAGCTCAAGCTTCATGGGCTTGGCCTCGATCGACCAGGCGATGGCCAACAGCAGCGCAATGCCGGGGAAAAGTTGCAGATAGAAGATCCAGCGCCACGAATAGGCATCGGTCAGCCAGCCGCCAATCGACGGCCCGGCGGCCTGTGCCACGCTGTTGGCCAGGCTGAACAGCGCCATGCCCATGGCCATCTTGCTGGCCGGCAGTTCGGTGATGATCAGCTGGAACGACAGGGGAATCAGCACCGCGCCCGCAGCCCCCTGGATCACCCGGATTACAATCATCGCCTCCAGGTTGGGCGCCCATGAGCAGGCCACCGAGGCGATCAGAAAGATGAGCGAGCCGGTCCACATGACCCGGCGCAGCGAGAACACGTCCACCAACCAGGCCGTCAGCGGAATCATCACGATTTCCGCCACCAGGTAGGCGGTGGAAATCCATGAGCCTTCCTCGAAGCTGGCACCCAGCGAGCCGCGGATTTCCGGCAGTGCGGCGCTGGTGACATGCACGTTCATGCCCGCCATGAAGCAGCCGAACAGGCCGCCAAGCACCGCTACCCAGGCACGCAGCGAGACCGTTTGCTCAGTGCGCATCGGCAACCTCTGCGGGGCGTGTGTCGACTGTACTGACCACCGACATGCCGGGCAGTACCTGCGGGCCATCCAGCGGTTTGTCGAGCAGAATGCGCACCGGGAAACGCTGGACGATCTTGGTGAAGTTGCCGGTGGCGTTGTCCGACGGCAGCAAGGCGAAGACATTGCCCGAGGCTGGCGAAAAACTGGCCACATGGCCATGCAGTGGCTGGCTGGCGAAGCTGTCGACACGTATTTCTACCGGTTGCCCGGGGCGCATGCGGGCCAGTTGGGTTTCCTTGTAGTTGGCCACCACATAGGCTTGCTGCAGGGGCACCACAGCCAGCAGCGGCTGGCCCGGCACCACGTACTGGCCGGTGCGCACGCGGCGCTGGCCGACCACGCCGGTGATCGGCGCGCGGATCACGGTGTCCTGCTCGTCCTGCTCGGCGAGCTGTTGGTGGGCCTGGGCGCGTGCCAGGGCCGCAGCCCGTTGTTGCTGTTTGGCCTCGGCCTGGGCTGACTGGGCCTTGGCCATGGCCAGTTGTGAGCGTTGCTGGCGCAGCGCGGCCTGGGCACCTTGCAGCGCGGCTTGTGCCTGGCTGGCATGGGCACTGGCGGTTTCCAGGCGCTGCACGGTCGCTGCGTCGTCACGCACCAGGCCACGGTAGCGTTGGACATCCAGTTCACTGCGACGCTGTTCGGCGGTGGCGCTGCGCACGACGGCCTCGGCCTGCAGGATGGCTTGCTGTTGCTGGTCGATGCGCTCGGTCGCTACCTGTTGGCTGGCCTGGGCGGCGGCCAGTGCCGCCTGTGCCTCGGTCACGCCAGCCCGGGCCTGGTCGAGGCGGGCGCGGTAGTCGCGGTTTTGCAGGCGCACCAGCACATCGCCGGCTTTCACCGGCTGGTCGTCAGCCACCTCGACCTCGGCTACGTAGCCCGCCACGCGTGGGCTCAGGGCCACCCAGTCGGCGCGGACGTAGGCATCGTCGGTGGTTTCCAGATAGCGGCCGGTGCTGAACCAGTAGCTGGTGAAGGCCAGCAGGGTGATTGCGGCCAGGCTGCCGCTGGCGATGACTGCCAGGCGGCGACGGGTTTTAGCGCTCGGCCGCTGTTCAGTTTCGGCGGGTGAGGGTTTGTCTACGGCAACATTCATGGTTGGTTTCCATTCTCGAATTGGACCTGCTGGCTGTCGGTTGTGGGTGCAACTGTCTTGCTCGATTTCTAAAAGCTGGCGCGATCCGTGTGGGAGCGGGCTTGCCCGCGAACACGGGCGAAGCCCGTGCCATCCACCGCGGTGTATTCTTCGCGGGTAAACCCGCTCCTACAGTGGGCGGTGCTCGCTGCTGGTCTTGCTTCTCGCTACCACCGCCCGCCCAGCGCGCGGAACAGGTTTACCTGCGCTTGCGCCAGGCGCCCTCGGGCTTCTGTGTGTCTGGCCCGCAGGCTGATCATTTCGCGCTCGCTGTCGAGCAGGGCCAGCCCGTCCACGGTGCCGGCGCGGTAGTTACCCTGGGCCAGGGCAAAGCTGTGCTGGCTGTGCGCCAGGGCTGCGTCCAGCGCCTGCAACCGTTGTCGCTCGCCGTCGTAGCGGGCCAGTGCCTGGCGCACGTCTTTCAGCGCGCTCAGCGCCACGCCGTGGTAACGGGCGACCTGTGCCCGCTGCAATGCCTCGGCTTTGCTCACCCGTGCGCGGTTGGCCTTCAGGTTGGGAAATTCCCAGCGGATCAGCGGGCCAATGCCGAACATCACCGCGCGGCTGTCGCCGAGGTTGGCAAGGTGATGGTCCGAAGACGTCAACGAAGCGCCGAAGCTGACCTTTGGGTAAAGGTCGGCCCGCACGATGTCGGTCTCCAGGGTGGCCGCTTGCAGTTCCCGTTCGGCCTGGCGCACATCTGGCCGGCGTTCGAGCAAATGCCAGCCATCGCCAGCCGGCAGCGGCGTCGACAGCGTGGGGATGGCTACGCAGGTCGTGGGCTCGTCCACCGAGGCCTGGCCACTGAGCATGCTCAGTTCGTAAAGCGCTATCTGCCGCCGGGCTGAGAGCATCGGCAGTTGCGCACGCTCCTGTTCCCGCAAGCCCAGCAGGCGCTCGCTGTCGAGGGCAGTGGCCACACCGGCCTGGCGCTGGCGCTGGCTGAGTTGCACGCTGTGGTCGAGGGTTTGCAAGGCCTGCTTCGCTGCCTCCAGGCGCGCCGCGTAGGTGCACTGGTCGATGTAGGCGCGGGTGGTCTGGGCGACCACCTGCAGGCGTACCAGGTCTAGCGCCGCAGCGCTGGCTTCGGCTTGCACCCTGGCACGTTGGATGGCGGCGCGTACCTGGCCCCAGATGTCCACCTGATAGGCCAGCTCGATGCCCGGGTTGAATTGCCATTGCGACGGCGCATTGCTGTCGGTCGCCTCGGCCAGCGTCTGGTCAGCGGCGCTTCTGCCATAGGTAGCGGCAACGCCTATGTCGGTAGACGGCCAGCGCCTGGCGTCGAACTCGCCGATGCCAGCCAGCATGGCCTGCACGTTGGCCTCGGCCTGTGCCAGGCCTTGGTTGTGCGCCAGGGCTTGCTGTACCCAGCGATTGAGTTGGGGGTCTTGATACAGTGCCCACCAGCGTTCGGGCAGGGGCTGTTTGCTGACGCCGGCCGGCATGTTCGCCAGCGGGTCTGCCTGCAGCGCTAGAGGGGGTTCGGCAGGAGTGGATTGGTGGCCGCACGCCGCGAGTGCAGCGAGCATGCCGAGGGCTGTGGCAAGCCGGGCAGGGCCGGGAAATGAGTGCAGTAAGGGCATCACGATTGTCGCTCAAGGGTCGTGACACGAGGTTAACGAGGGTTGCATGGGCGTCGCTGTCGCAAGCGGGACAACCCTGCGCGCAAGCGGGACAACCTGAGGCTCAGTACTCGCGCGCGGTACCGTTTTGCCAATCACTCGGCGCATAGCCGAGGATGCGCTTGAACATGGCAGTAAATGCGCTGGCGCTCTGGTAGCCGTGCTCCAGCGCAACGTTCAGGATCGGCTTGTCATCGGCCAGGCACTGCTGGCTGAGCATCACCCGGGCACGGGCGCGCCATTGGCCATACGACATGCCCACCTCGCGCTGGAACAGCCTGGCCACACTGCGGGCACTCATGTTCAGTTGAGCGCCGCATTGCTCCAAGGTCAGGTCCTGAGCCGGGTCCTGCAGGAAGCGCTCGCACCAGGCACGCAGCCGCGCCTGTTGCGGCAATTGCACAAAGGCATCGATGCACCTGGCAGTGGCCAGCTCACACTGAATCAGTGCCCGCACGTGCTCGCCGTCACGTCTGTCAAGCATGCGTGACGCAGCCAGGATCAACTCGTGCAGCAGGCCGGATACCACGATGACCTGGCAGCGCTCGACCCGTGCCTCAAACAGCAAGGTACGCATGCAGACCACGCCCTCCATGCGGATGGCATGGCTGACCCCGGCGGGCATCCACAACGCATGCCCGCCGGGGATCACCCAGCTACCGCCCTCGCTGCTGACCCGCATCACACCGCTGGCAGCGTAGATCAGCTGGTCTTCGGCGTGGCAGTGGCTGGCGACCTGTTCGCCGTGACCATAATCCATTTCCAATGCTTGCATGCGGGGCATCCTCGGTATTGGATCCGATTATACGGCGGCTTATTGATGCTGGATTGCGAAGATTGGCTGTTCGGCGCAATTATTCGGCGCCCGATCTCGCAGGCGCTGGACATGTTGTGGCAAGCACATGGTGGCCCTGACCTGATCCCTACGCAGACACCTCAAAACCATCCGACACAAGGCCTGATGGGCCGGGCCATCGCGGTGAGTGCCTCCTGCTCACGCCCGGGTGGGCAAGCTCATGTGCAGCAAAGGGAACGGGCGACCTTCGCCATCCAGCGGTGAACGGCCAGTCTGGACGAAGCCATAGTGCTGATAGAACGCTGTTGCCTGTGGGTTCTGCTCGTTGACATCGACACTCATCGCACTGCGTGACTGGCGGCCGAAATCCAGCAGTGCACGGCCAATGCCCTGGCGGTGGTGCGCTGGATCGACGAAGAGCATTTCCACATGGTTTTCATTGAAGCCGATAAAGCCCAGTGGCTGGTCATCGGTGTCTTCCGCAACCCACAGGTCGACGGCCGGGAAGTACACGTCGCGCAGCTGTGGCAATAGTGCGTCGATGTCGGAGGGTTGCAGGAAGTGGTGCGTCGCGCGAACAGCGCGCAGCCAGATGTCGAGCAGCTGCGGGTAGTCTGCAGCGATGCCTTGGCGAATGATCATGTTGTCATCCTGGGTGTATTGATGGCGGATGGGCGCGCCAGTGAGCGGCGGCCATGCAAGTGTCGGCATCATGAATGACCGCTTCGCGAGTCAACGCCTGGGCGGTGCACGGCAGGGGAGGCCGGAAGGGAAGAGAGCGGAAGATTACCCCGGTCGCGCAGTAGGGGGCAATGGCGATTGCATAAAGTGCAGTGCAGGTTTCGACTCGGCTAGGATGCATGTCGATGCTGGAATTGAACCCGAACAACAAGCACGGCCCGGGAGCACCCATGAACCGCAACGAACTGCGCAAAGCCGATATCAACCTGATGGTGGTATTCGAAGCGCTGATGCAGGAACGCAACCTCACCCGTGCCGCGGAGAAGCTGTTCGTCGCCCAGCCCACGGTCAGCGCCGCGCTGGCCAGGTTGCGCGCGATGTTCAACGACCCGTTGCTGGTTCGAGTGGGCAACCGCATGGAACCCCCGGCCAGGGCCGAAGAGGTGATCAAGTACCTCACGCCAGCCTTGGATGCGATGTCTGTCGCCCTCAGCATGACCCATGATTTCGACCCGCTGACCAGCAAGATGACCTTCCGCATCGGTTTGTCCGATGATGTCGAGTCGGGGCTGTTGCCGCCGTTGCTGCGGGCGCTGCGGGTGGAGGCACCGAATGTGGTGGTGGTCGTGCAGCACGTGGATTACTGGCGCATTCCGGACTTGCTGGCCGCAGGCGATGTGACGGTCGGCATCAGCCAGACCAAGGGGCTGCCGGCCAACGCCAAGCGCAAGGTGCTGCGCACGATGCAGGGCAGGGTGGTGCGGGCCGACAAATCAGCCACCCCACTGACGTTGGATGAGTTCTGTGCCCGCCCGCACGTTCAGGTATCGCCCACCGCCAATACGCAGGGTGTGGTCGATGACTGGCTGAAAGAGATTGGCCGCGAACGCAAGGTGGTGTTGTCGGTGCCGCAGTTCAGCGCGCTGCCGGCGATTCTGGCCGGGACCGACCTGCTGGCCTGCTGCCCCGACTATGCCGCCCACGGCATGGAGCGCTGGGGCAACCTGCAGGCCGAGACGCTGCCGTTCGAGACGGCTGCGCTGGAGCTGGCCATGGTCTGGCTGAGCACTACCGACAGCGACCCGGCCGAACGCTGGCTGCGCAGCCGCCTGCAGCAATACATGAGCGGCGAGCGTGAAGTGGCGATCGGGCTCTAGCCGCGATCATTGTGCGGATGACTACCGGGCAAGCCTTGTTCGGGCGCATGAGCGATTTCCTTATCTGCTAAAACAATCAATGGGTTGACGCGGCCCGTGTAGGGGCGACCTTGTGTCGCGATGGGCCGCGCAGCGGCCCCAGGGTTTGAGCCAACCTGCATCATTTGCCGGGGCCACCTTGCGCCCCATTGCTCTGTTCTCTGCACGATCCCCCGCAACCGCCCGTGATCGCTTAGAACGTGCCTTGCAACGTCACCATGAAGTTGCGTGGCTCGCCATAGAAATTGCCCCACGCCGGCGCACCGATGGTGGCGTAGTACTTCTTGTCGAACAGGTTGTTGCCGTTTAGCGCGACCGTCCAGTTCGGGTCGATGCGGTACTGCACGCGGCCGTTCCATACGGTGTAGCCCGCCTGCTCGACGCGGGTAGTGCCGGTGGTACGGAAGTTCTCGCTCTGGCTGTTCAGGCCGGCGCCGACGGTGAAGCGCTCCAGTGCACCGCCCAGCTGGTAGTCACCCCACACCTTGAGCATGTGCCGCGGGATGAAGCTGGAGGTGAAGGTCAGCTCGGTGGGGTCGGTGTCTTCGATGGTACTCAGGTACTTGGTCTGGGTGTACGTGTAACCCGCCAGCAGCTGCAGCCGCTCGATTGGCGAGCCGCTGATCTCGGCCTCGAAACCCTGCGCACGCACCTTACCGCTGTCGGTGTAGCAATAGCCGTCGCCTGACGGGCAGGCTTCGTTGTAGTCGGTTTCCGCGCGGTGATTCTCGATGGTGCGGAACAGGTTGAACGAGGTGTTCAATGCGCCATCAAGCAGCTCGCCCTTGATGCCGATCTCGTAGTTGGCACCGGTCTTGGGCTGTAACGCTTGCCGCTCGGCATTCACCTTGTCGCTCTGCGGCTGGAAGATGTCGGCGTAGCTGGCGTAGGCGGTCCACTGGTCGTTCAGGTCGTACAGCACGGCGGCGAACGGCGTGACCTGGCCGTTTTCTTCACTGCGGTTATGTACCCAGTAATCGTAGAGCTGGGTATAGGAGTCGCTCTTGTTGCGGTACCAGCTGACCCGCGCGCCCAGCACCAGGGTCAGCGGCTCTGCCAGCTTCAGCCGCAGGTTGGCGTAAGTGCCGTACTGGGTGGTGGTGGAGTCGGTTGGCACGCTGCCACCGCGGCTCGGGTTGACCAGGTAATCGGCCTTGGACGGGTGTGTGAAGTTCGAGGATGGGTTGAACGGGTCCTGCTTGCCGTCCAGCAGCATCAGCGCGAAGTAATCATGGGTTTTCTGTCGGCTGGCGTTGACCCCCATGATCAGCTCGTGCTGCAGGCCGAACGCCTCGAACTTGCCATCGACATAGCTATCGAAGCCGTAGTCGTCTTGGTCGTAGTCGAAACGGCCGGCCCGGACGTTCATGCTGGCGGTGCTGGCGCCGACTGGTACCGTGCCTTCGGAATAAGCGTATTCGATGTCCTGGGTGTTGTGGGTGTAGATCGAGGCGAAGTTCAGGGTCCAGTCATCGTTGAAGCGGTGCTTGAGGTCGGCAAAGCCGGTAATACGCTGGCTTTGCATGTCGTTCCAGCTGGCCCCCAGGCAGGTGGAGCGCGACAGCTTCAGGTCACTGCCATCGGCGTAGCGTGGCAGGCCGGCGTAGCACGGGGTGGCATCGACATCCTCGTAAGCCAGGCCAAAGCCCACGGTGGTGTCGGCCGTGACGTCCCAGTCGATGGCGCCGTACAGTATCTGGTCCTGGCGCTTGGCCGTGTCATAGAAGTACTGGCGGTCCTGCAGCGTCGCCACGGCGCGCCCCCGCACGGTGCCCGACGCGTTCAGCGGGCCGCCCACGTCCACTTGCCCGCGGTAGTTGTCCCAGCTGCCGGCTGACAGGGTGACGGTGGTGGCGGCTTTTTCCTGCCCCCGTTTGCGCACGAAGTTGACGCCCCCGGCGGAGGAGCCAGAGCCTTTCATCATGCCGGCCGCACCTTTAAGCACCTCGACGCGGTCATAGAACGCCATGTCGCTGGAAAAGCTGTTGGCCTGCACGTAGTTGCCGCCCACGTCCAAGGGCACGCCGTCGTACTGGTACTGGCCATCCAGGTTGAAACCACGGGAATAGAAATACTTGCCGCCCATGGGCGAGTCATACACGGTGATGCCCGGGGTCTTGTCCAGTACCTGCTCCAGTGTGTTGAGGTTCTGGTCGTCGAGCATCTTGCGGGTCATCACGGTGACCGACTGCGGGGTTTCTTTCAGCGTGTGTACGCCCTTGCCGATGGTGATGGCACGGGCGGCGTAGGACTGGGTGCCTTCGCTGGTCGCATCCAGGCGGTTGGCGTCGATGTTCATCGGCGCCAGTTCCATGGCCGAACCGTTTTGCGCAGGGACCAGCACATAGCCGCCATTGCCCTGACGTTGCGCCTGCAGGCCACTGTTGCCCAGCAGCCGCGCCAGACCTTCCTCGACACTGAAGCTGCCTTCCAGGCCCGCGCTGTCGAGGTTGCGCGTCTGTGCGGTGTCGAACGAAATGGTCACACCCGCCTGTACGCCAAACTGGGTGATGGCGTTGCCCAGTGAGCCAGCAGGGACATGGTAGGTGGCCTGGCTTTGGGCCATTGCCTGGGCAGGCATCAGCAGCAGGCCGGGCGCGCTGGCCAGGGACATGCCGAACAGCACCAGGCGGACGGCCTGGCTGAGCTTGGTAGCTGGGGTAGGGTGCAGGTGTGGCATTTCGTGGTCCTTCCGAGTCATGGCAGAAAGTCGCTGTCGTCGCGGCTTGTGTCAGGGACGGACGAGAATCGAAATCAGCAAGATTGCGGCGAAAATTTTTCCGCAGTTGCTCAGGCGGGCTCCACACTCACCCAGTAGCGGCTTAAGTAGCGCACTTTCACGGGCAAGGTTTTCGGCAGGTTGGCCAGGGCGATATCGGTGTCGTCAATGCGGAACGCACCGGAAATGCTCATGGCCTGGATCGACGAGGCACAGCGCAGCACACCTGGACGATAGCGCCCCAGTTCTTCGAGGAAATCGCCAAGGCGCCAGTCGTTCACGCTGAGCATGCCTTGCAACCAGGCCGTGGAATCGGCGGGGAGTGCATGGGCGTCGAGGACGACATCCTGATCAAAACTCACTTGCTGGCCAGCGTGCAGTTGCAGCACTCGATCAGGGTGGCGCAGGGGGCGAACTTCGACGCGGGCCTCAAGCACACCCACGCGGGTCTGCTGCGCCAGTTTGCGGATGCTGAACGCGGTACTGCGGGCCAGTACGCTGCCGTCATCGGTGTGCACGATGAACGGGCGCTGCTGACGATCGCTGACCGGACGCACCAGAATTTCCCCCTGATACAGCTGAATCGCCCTCACCTTTGTGGCGTAGCGCACATCCAGCGCGGTATCCACGTTCAGCTCCAGCTGTGAACCATCTTCCAGGTGCAGGGCGCGGCGCTCGCCGCTGCGGGTACTGTGCTGGGCCAGCAAGGCACGATGGGGCACCTGCTCGGCCGCCAGCCAGCTGCCGCCCCCCATGGCCATCAGCAGGCCCAGCACTTTCAGCACGTCACGCCGCTGCGCCTGGGCCGCGCCAAGGCCGGACAGCGCCGCCTGCGGCGGCACCATGGCCCATTGCTGCTGCAGCTTTTCTACCCGCGCCCAGGCGGCTGCGTGCAGGGGGCTGGCCTGCAGCCACTGTCGCCAGGCCTGGGTGCGGGCCTCGCTATTGGCGCCGTCGTTGAGCTGAACATACCAGGTGGCAGCGGCTTCGAGTGTCTTGAGATCCATGGGCGTCAGCCTTCGACTGCCAGCAGGCAGCGAGTCATGGCCTTGATCAGGTGATTCTTCACGGTGGTGATCGACACGCCGAAGCGCTCGGCCGCAGCGCCGTAGGTCAGGCCTTCGAGTTGAACGGCAAGGAAGATGGCGCGGGTCTTGGCGCCGAGTTCGTCGAGCAGGCTGTCCACGGCCACCAGCATTTCTATGATGGACAAGCGCACCTCCGGCGACACCTCGACCGGTTCCGGACGCAGGGCTAGAGCCTGCAGGTAAGCTTTTTCGATGATGCGACGGCGAGCTTTGTCTATCAGAAGGGCGCGGGCGATAGCGCTGAGGTAGCTGCGCGGCTCACGGATCGGCAACGGGTTACGCGCGGTCATTACCCGCAAGAACGTGTCGTGCGCCAGGTCGGAAGCGTCGGCGGCGTTGCCCAGGCGGGCGCGCAGCCAGCCCTTCAGCCAGCTGTTGTTTTCGCTGTACAGCTGGTGCAGGGCCTGGGGATCGAGCGTTGCCATGGCGTCAAGACCGCGATATTAATGGGAATTGATCGCATTGTCGCGAGAGGCGGGGCTTATTGCAAGGACCGCGAGCACACACCCTGTGGGAGCGGCCTTGCGTCGCGATTGGGCCGCAAAGCGGCCCGGGTTTCGGCATCACGGCTACATTTGTGGGGCTGCTGTGCAGCCCTATCGCGACTCAAGGCCGCTCCCACAAAGAGTCGTGCAGGCTTGCAGGGCAGTGGTTAGAACCCGGCCTCCAGGCTCAGCAGGTCCTGCACCGTCTGGCGCCGGCGGATCATCCGCAGGGCACCGTTCTCGATCAGGAACTCCGGCAGCAGCGGCCGGCTGTTGTAGTTCGACGACATCGACGCGCCATAGGCCCCGGCATCGTGGATTACCAGCAGGTCGCCCACCTGTGCCTGGGGCAGGTCCTGCGGGGTCAGTGCCTGGTCATCCTGAGTGAACACGTCACCCGATTCACACAACGGCCCGGCCACCACGGTCGGCTGGCGCGGGCGATCTACTGCCTGGCCATCGGCATCGAGCAGGGTCATGCCGTGGTAGGCGCCGTACATCGCCGGGCGCATCAGGTCGTTGAAGCCGGCGTCGATCATGACGAAGGTATTGCGCCCCACCTGTTTCACGGCACGGACTTCGGCCACCAGGTAGCCCGACTCCGCCACCAGGAAGCGCCCGGGTTCGATCTCCATGCGCACCGGGTGGCCGAGCATCGCTTCGATCTCCTTGCGCGCCACCGCCCAGGTCTGCGCATAGCGCTGCAGGTCGACCGGTTTGTCGGTGCTGCGGTAAGGGGTGGAAAGCCCGCCGCCGATGGAGAACGCCTCGATGTCCACGCCCAGACGGCCGATCAGCTCGATCATCGAGCGGGCCACCTGTTCCAGGTGCTGGTAGTCCACCCCGGAACCAATGTGCATGTGCACGCCCACCAGGTGCAGGCCATGGGCCTTGATGCACGCCAGCGCTTCGTCCAGCTCTTCGTGCCAGATGCCATGCTTGCTGTTTTCGCCGCCGGTATTGGTCTTGCGGCTGTGGCCATGGCCGAAGCCTGGGTTGATGCGGATCCACACGCGGTGGCCGGGCGAGCGTTCACCCAGTTGGCGCAGCATGTCAATGGAGCCGGCATTGACTTCGATCTTTGACGCCACCACGCGTTCCAGGGTGGGGCGGTCCAGCGCGTCGCAGGTCAAAACCACGCCGGCAGGGTCACCGTCAACACTCGCGCCGGCGGCGAAGGCCCGTTCCATCTCTCCCAGCGACACTGCGTCCAGCACCAGGCCATGGGCGCGCATCAGGCGCAGCACATGCAAGTTCGGGTTGGCTTTCTGGGCGAAACGTACGGTGTCGAACACGTTCAACTGCTTGACACGATCGGCGATGGTGCGGGTGTCGTATGCCCATAGTGGCGAGCCGTGCTGGCGAACCGCCTCGGCCAGGAGGGTGAAGGGTGCGGTCATGGTGGCGTTACTCGTATAAGGAAGGCCACGAGGATGAGCCAAAGGGTGGATTCAGAAAAATAGCTATTCTTCTGTCTGCCATTCATATCTGATATACCCATTGTCGAATCTCAGGGTATTGCCGTGAAATTGTCCGTCCGCCACATCGAAGTGTTCCGCGCCATCATGGCCGCTGGCAGTGTCACGGGTGCGGCGCGCCTGCTGTTCACCTCGCAGCCCACCGTCAGCCGCGAACTGGCGCGGCTGGAGCAGGTAACTGGCCTGAACCTGTTCGAGCGCGAGGGCGGGCGCCTGGTGGCGACGGCCCAGGCGCTGCTGTTGATCGAAGAGGTCGAACGCGCCTACGTCGGGCTGGAGCGGATCGATCGCTTTGCCCAGGCCATCCGCAACTTCGAGCAGGGCCGGCTGGCCATCACCTGCCTGCCGCTGTTCTCGCAAACCTTGTTGCCCAAGGCTTGCCAGCGCTTTCACCAGCAGCACAGTGGCGTGAGCGTGAGCATTCTTGCGCAGGAGTCGCCGTTGCTGGAGGAGTCACTGGTTGCCCAGCAGCATGACCTTGGCCTGACTGAAGTCGAACAGATACCGCGCGGCGCGTATGGTGAATTGCTGTTCAGTGCCAACATGGTGTGCGTGTTGCCCGAGCATCACCCGCTGCAGGTGAAGGCTGAACTGGAGCTGAGTGATTTCCATGAGGTCGACTTCATCAACCTGGCCAGCCTGGATACCTACCGCCAGCGTCTGGATCAGCACTTTCGTGCGGCCGGGGTTAACCGCCGCACGGTCATCGAAACCACCAGTGCCGCTTCGGTGTGCGCCATGGTCAGGCAAGGCCTGGGGGTGGCGATCATCAACCCACTGAGCGGGCTGGAGGCGGCGCAAGGCGGGCTACCGATCCGCAGGTTACGGGTATCGGTGCCCTATCAGGTGATGCTCATACGCCCGGACCATCGGCCGGCATCGGCAGCGGTGGAGCCGTTTTGCGAGGCGTTGCGGGTGCAGGCCAAAGAGATGCAGCAGGCGCTGGCCTGATCATTGTGGGAGCGCGCTCCCACTAGGCAGGGGCAGGGTTCAAAGCTCGCAGACCAAGGTTCCAGTACCGGCCAGGATGTTCTCCAGGGTTTCCTTCACTTCATCCATGTCACTCAGCTCGCTGGTCAGGTTGATTTCCAGTACTTCATCCCCCTTCAGCGCGTCCCGGTCGCCGGCCGCCACTTCGATCAGCAGGCGCTTGGCGCTCAGGGTCACTTTAAGGCCATCCAGCGTCGACGGCTCGTCATCCAGCGTCAGGTCGACGGTGTCCTCGTCCGGGTAACGGGTAAGCAGGAACATCTGACCCTTGTCGCTGTGGCAGCACAGGGTCGCCATGTTGTCTTCCTCGTCATCGCAAGGGGTGGCGAACAGCAGGGCGGTGTTGATTTGCATGAGCAGGCTCGGGTCAAAGGAAACGGAAGGGAATTCTGACAGTCTTGCGTACAGGCATAAACGTAAAGTTACCGCCCCTTGACCGAAATTGTCGCAGCGCTGCAAGCGTAGATGACCGATCAGTCGTTAAGCTTCGGCGAGCCCTGGGCGTGCATGCGCACGTTCAACGTCTGGTTTTTTACCGTCCGCCATGCCACGGGTTGGCTATCGTTGATCCGTACACGGCGCACGCAGCGACGCTTCAATTATTACAAAGCCCAAGCGGAGTACCACAGATGGCGTTCTTCACCGCAGCCAGCAAAGCCGACTTCCAGCATCAACTGCAAGCGGCCCTGGCGCAGCACATCAGCGAGCAGTCCCTGCCACAAGTGGCGCTGTTCGCCGAGCAGTTCTTCGGCATCATCTCTCTGGACGAACTCACCCAGCGCAGGCTTTCCGACCTGGCCGGCTGCACCCTGTCAGCCTGGCGCATCATCGAGCGTTTCGACCCCGAATACCCGCAAGTGCGGGTGTACAACCCTGATTACGAACGCAATGGCTGGCAGTCGACCCATACCGTGGTCGAAGTGCTGCACCATGACTTGCCGTTCCTGGTCGACTCGGTGCGCACCGAGCTCAACCGCCGTGGCTACAGCATCCACACCCTGCAAACCACCGTGCTCAGCGTGCGCCGTGGCGCCAAGGGCGAGCTGTTGGAGCTGCTGCCCAAGGGAACCCAGGGCGAGGGCGTGCGCTACGAGTCACTGATGTACCTGGAGATCGACCGCTGCGCCAATGCCGCCGAGCTGACAGTGCTGACCCGCGAGATCGAGCAGGTGCTGGCCGAGGTACGGGTGGTGGTGGCCGACTTCGACCCGATGAAGGCCAAACTGCGTGAAGTGGTGGCGCAGGTGGAACAGACCGGCTTTGGTCCTGCCCAAAACGAGAAGGGCGAAGTCAAGGCCTTCCTTGAGTGGCTGCTGGATAACCACTTCACCTTCCTGGGCTATGAAGAATTCACCGTCAAGGGCGACGCCGATGGCGGCCAGATGGTCTACGACGAGCAGTCGTTCCTCGGCCTGCCGCGTCGTCTGCGTGTGGGCCTGACCGCAGAAGAGCTGCGCATCGAAGACTACGCTGTGGCCTACCTCAACGAGCCGCTGCTGCTGTCGTTCGCCAAGGCCGCGCTGCCCAGCCGCGTGCATCGCCCGGCCTACCCGGACTATGTGTCGATCCGCCAGCTGGACGCCGACGGCAAGGTCATCAAGGAGCACCGCTTCATGGGGCTGTACACCTCGTCGGTGTATGGCGAAAGCGTACATGCCATTCCGTACATCCGCGTGAAGGTGGCCGAAGTCGAGCGCCGTTCGGGCTTCGATCCCAAGGCCCACCTGGGCAAGGAACTGGCCCAGGTGCTGGAAGTGCTGCCGCGCGACGACCTGTTCCAGACGCCGATCGACGAGCTGTTCAGCACGGTCATGGCAATCGTGCAGATCCAGGAGCGCAACAAGATCCGCGTGTTCCTGCGCAAAGACCCGTATGGCCGCTTCTGCTACTGCCTGGCCTACGTCCCGCGGGAAATCTACTCCACCGAAGTGCGGCAGAAGATCCAGCAGGTGCTGATGGAGCGCCTGAAGGCCACCGACTGCGAGTTCTGGACCTTCTTCTCCGAATCGGTATTGGCCCGTGTGCAACTTATTCTGCGGGTCGACCCCAAGAACCGTATCGACATCGACCCGCAGCAGCTGGAACGCGAAGTCATCCAGGCCTGCCGCTCGTGGCATGACGACTACTCGGCACTGGTGGTGGAGAACTTCGGCGAAGCCCAGGGCACCAACATCCTTGCCGATTTCCCCAAAGGGTTCCCGGCCGGTTACCGCGAGCGCTTCGCCGCGCACTCGGCGGTGGTCGACCTGCAGCATGTGCTGAACCTGTCGGAAAGCAAGCCGCTGGCCATGAGCTTCTACCAGCCGTTGACCCAGATGGGCGAGCGCATCCTGCACTGCAAGTTGTACCACGCCGACACCCCGCTGGCGCTGTCCGACGTGCTGCCGATTCTGGAAAACCTCGGCCTGCGCGTGCTCGGCGAGTTCCCGTATCGCCTGCGCCATGCCAATGGCCGTGAATACTGGATCCACGACTTCGCCTTCACCTACAGCGAAGGCCTGAGCCTGGATATCCAGCAGCTCAACGATACCCTGCAGGACGCCTTCATCCACATCGTCCGTGGTGATGCCGAGAACGACGCTTTCAACCGCCTGGTGCTCACCGCCGGCTTGCCGTGGCGTGACGTGGCCTTGCTGCGTGCCTACGCCCGTTACCTGAAACAGATCCGTCTGGGCTTCGATCTGGGCTATATCGCCAGCACCCTGAACAACCACACCGACATCGCCCGTGAGCTGACCCGGTTGTTCAAGACTCGCTTCTACCTGGCGCGCAAGCTTACCCAGGACGACCTTGACGACAAGCAGCAGCGCCTGGAACAGGCCATTCTGACTGCGCTGGACGACGTGCAAGTGCTCAACGAAGACCGCATCCTGCGGCGCTACCTGGACCTGATCAAGGCCACCCTGCGTACCAACTTCTACCAGCCCGACGCAAGCGGCCAGAACAAGTCGTACTTCAGCTTCAAGTTCAACCCCAAGCTGATCCCCGAACTGCCCAAGCCGGTGCCAAAGTTCGAGATATTCGTCTATTCGCCACGCGTCGAGGGCGTGCACCTGCGCTTTGGCAACGTCGCTCGTGGCGGCCTGCGCTGGTCCGACCGCGAAGAAGACTTCCGCACCGAAGTGCTGGGCCTGGTCAAAGCCCAGCAGGTGAAGAACTCGGTCATCGTGCCGGTCGGCGCCAAGGGGGGCTTCCTGCCGCGCCGTCTGCCGATTGGCGGCAGCCGTGACGAGATTGCCGCCGAAGGCGTGGCGTGCTACCGCATCTTCATTTCCGGCCTGCTCGACATCACCGACAACCTCAAGGACGGTGGCGTGGTGCCGCCGGCCAACGTGGTGCGTCATGACGATGACGACCCGTACCTGGTGGTGGCGGCCGACAAAGGCACCGCGACCTTCTCCGACATCGCCAACGGCATTGCCATCGATTACGGCTTCTGGCTGGGCGATGCCTTTGCATCGGGCGGCTCGGCCGGTTACGACCACAAGAAAATGGGCATTACCGCACGCGGTGCCTGGGTGGGCGTGCAGCGTCACTTCCGCGAGCGTGGCATCAACGTGCAGGAAGACCCGATCACCGTCATTGGTGTGGGCGATATGGCCGGTGACGTGTTCGGCAATGGCCTGCTGATGTCCGACAAGCTGCAACTGGTGGCCGCGTTCAACCACCTGCATATCTTCATCGACCCCAACCCGGAGCCCGCTTCCAGTTTCGCTGAACGCAAGCGCCTGTTCGATCTGCCGCGTTCGGCCTGGAGCGACTACGACACCAGCATCATGTCCGAAGGCGGCGGGATCTTCCCGCGCAGTGCCAAGAGCATCGCCATCAGCCCGCAGATGAAAGAGCGCTTCGCCATCGAAGCCGACCGCCTGACCCCGACCGAGTTGCTCAATGCGCTGCTCAAGGCCCCGGTAGACCTGCTGTGGAACGGTGGTATCGGGACCTATGTCAAGGCCAGTACGGAGAGCCACGCCGATGTCGGCGACAAGGCAAACGATGCGCTGCGGGTCAACGGTAACGAACTGCGCTGCAAGGTGGTGGGCGAGGGTGGCAACCTGGGCATGACCCAGCTCGGCCGCGTCGAGTTCGGCCTGAATGGCGGCGCCACCAACACCGACTTCATCGACAACGCCGGCGGCGTGGACTGCTCCGACCACGAGGTCAACATCAAGATCCTGCTCAACGAAGTGGTGCAGGGTGGCGACATGACCGAGAAGCAGCGCAACCAGCTGCTGGGCAGCATGACCGACGAAGTGGCCGGCCTGGTGCTGGGCAACAACTACAAGCAGACCCAGGCGCTTTCGCTGGCCGCCCGCCGCGCCCGCGAGCGGATTGCCGAGTACAAGCGCCTGATGGCCGACCTCGAGGCGCGGGGCAAGCTGGACCGTGCCATTGAATTCCTGCCGTCTGAAGAGCAGTTGGCCGAACGCCTGGCTGCCGGCCAGGGCCTGACCCGCGCCGAGCTGTCGGTGCTGATCTCGTACAGCAAGATCGACCTCAAGGAGCAACTGCTCAAGTCGCTGGTGCCGGACGACGACTACCTGACCCGTGACATGGAAACCGCTTTCCCGCCGTCCCTGGTCAGCAAGTTCGCCGAGGCCATGCGCCGCCACCGCCTGAAGCGCGAAATCGTCAGCACCCAGATCGCCAACGACCTGGTCAACAACATGGGTATCACCTTCGTACAGCGCCTGAAGGAGTCGACCGGCATGAGCCCGGCCAACGTGGCCGGCGCTTACGTGATCGTGCGCGACATCTTCCACCTGCCGCACTGGTTCCGCCAGATCGAGGCGCTGGACTATCAGGTGCCGGCGGAAATCCAGCTCACCCTGATGGACGAGCTGATGCGCCTGGGCCGCCGTGCCACCCGCTGGTTCCTGCGTAGCCGCCGCAACGAACAGGACGCCGGGCGCGATACCGCGCACTTCGGGCCGAAGATCGCGCAGCTGGGTCTGAAGCTGGATGAGCTGCTCGAAGGCCCCACCCGCGAACGCTGGATGGTGCGCTACCAAGGCTTTGTCGACGCCGGTGTGCCGGAGTTGCTGGCGCGGATGGTGGCGGGTACCAGCCACCTGTACACCCTGCTGCCAATCATTGAGGCGGCCGACGTGACCGGCCATGAGCCAGCGCAGGTGGCCAAGGCATTCTTCGCCGTGGGCAGCGCACTGGACCTGACCTGGTACTTGCAGGAAATCAGCAACCTGCCGGTGGAAAACAACTGGCAGGCGCTGGCGCGCGAGGCTTTCCGCGACGATATCGACTTGCAGCAGCGGGCGATCACCATTTCGGTCCTGCAGATGGTCGATGCACCGCAAGACATGGATGCCCGCGTGGCGTTGTGGTCAGAGCAGCATCGGGGAATGGTGGAGCGCTGGCGCGCCATGCTCGACGACTTGCGCAATGCCACGGGCACTGACTATGCGATGTACGCGGTGGCGAACCGCGAGCTGGTCGACCTGGCCATGAGCGGGCAGGCGGCGGTGGTGCCGTCCTGAGCCTTCTGGTGAGGTAAAACAAAGCCCCGGCAGTGATGCCGGGGCTTTTTTTGTATTCCTGGGCTGGCCCCTTCGCGGGTGAGCCCGCTCCTACACAGATTGGTGGTGGACACACATCGGGGGTTGGACACAGCCCGTCGTGTAGGAGCGGGTTCACCCGCGAAGAGGCCGGCCCTGCTGGCCAATTTCCACCCGCCGTTCACTGTCGCTGCCGCCACCGTATTCGCGGGTAAACCCGCTCCTACAGGGGGCGGGGCCGTTACTTGAACCGCCTCTCCACGCCTTTTTCGACCAGGATCTTGGCGGAAATCTCTTCCACCGAAAAATGCGTGGAATTGATATTGGGGATGTTCTCCCTGCGGAACAGGCTTTCCACTTCACGCACTTCGAATTCGCACTGGGCAAAGCTGGAATAGCGGCTGTTGGGCTTGCGTTCGTGGCGGATGGCGGTGAGGCGGTCGGGGTCGATGGTCAGGCCAAACAGCTTGCTGTGGTGCTTTTTCAGCACCGCCGGCAGCTGCAGGCGCTCCATGTCGTCCTCGGTCAGCGGGTAATTGGCGGCACGGATGCCGAACTGCATGGCCATGTACAGGCAGGTTGGGGTTTTGCCACAGCGCGACACACCAACCAGAATCAGGTCGGCTTTGTCGTAGTAGTGGGTGCGTGCACCATCGTCGTTATCCAGGGCGAAATTCACCGCCTCGATGCGTTCCATGTAGTTGGAATTGCCACCAATCGAGTGGGATTTGCCCACGGAATACGACGAATGGGCGATCAATTCCTGCTCAAGTGGGGATAAAAACGAAGAAAAGATGTCGATCATGAAGCCATTCGACGTCGCCAGGATCTCGCGGATGTCCTGGTTGACAATGGTGTCGAAGATGATCGGGCGGACCCCATCCCGCTCGGCCGCAGCGTTGATTTGCTGGACCATGGCCCGCGCTTTGTCCGGCGAATCGATGTAAGGACGGGTGAATTTGTTGAATGGAATGCTCTCGAATTGCGCGAGCAAACTCTGGCCCAGGGTTTCGGCAGTGATACCCGTGCCGTCGGAGATGAAGAACGCGGTTCGTTTCATTTGCGATCTGGGCCTTAAGCTGATGACGATTCTTGGATATGATAAGTTCGGTTTGCCGAATGCGGCTGTCGACATTCTGCCACATTTGCAGAGCCTATTTTCCAGGTACAGGCCACAAACGCCCGGCCAAGTCACAGAAGACAGGCGGGCGCCTTTTGAGCTTTTCCAACACAGTTAGTGGAGAGATCACCTTGGTAGAGTACGTAGTTTCCCTCGATAAGCTCGGCGTCCATGATGTGGAGCATGTGGGGGGCAAGAACGCATCCCTGGGCGAGATGATCAGTAACCTCGCCGGTGCCGGCGTGTCGGTGCCGGGCGGCTTTGCCACTACGGCTCAGGCGTACCGTGACTTTCTCGAGCAGAGCGGGCTGAACGACCGCATTCACGCCGCGCTCGACGCGCTGGACGTTGACGACATCAATGCCCTGACCAAGACCGGCGCGCAGATTCGCCAGTGGGTCATGGAAGCCGAATTCCCGCCACGCCTGGATTCGGAAATCCGTACGGCCTTCGCAGAAATGGCCGCCGGCAACGACAACATGGCCGTTGCTGTCCGTTCCTCGGCTACCGCTGAAGACCTGCCAGACGCCTCGTTCGCCGGCCAGCAGGAAACCTTCCTCAACATCCGCGGCGTCGATAACGTGATCCGCGCGGCCAAGGAAGTGTTCGCTTCGCTGTTCAATGACCGCGCCATCGCCTACCGCGTGCACCAGGGCTTCGATCACAAGCTGGTTGCCTTGTCTGCCGGTGTGCAGCGCATGGTTCGCTCCGAAACCGGCACCGCCGGCGTCATGTTCACCCTCGACACCGAGTCGGGCTTCCGCGACGTGGTGTTCATCACTGGCGCCTATGGCCTGGGCGAAACCGTCGTACAGGGTGCAGTCAACCCTGACGAATTCTACGTGCACAAGAACACCCTCCAGGCCGGCCGCCCGGCCATCCTGCGCCGTAACCTGGGCAGCAAGGCGATCAAGATGGTCTATGGCGACGAAGCCAAGGCCGGCCGTTCGGTCAAGACCGTCGAAGTCGACCGCGCCGAGCGCGCACGCTTCTGCCTGACCGATGCCGAGGTCAGCGAGCTGGCCAAGCAGGCCATGATCATCGAGCAGCACTACCAGCGCCCGATGGACATCGAGTGGGCCAAGGACGGTGACGATGGCAAGCTGTACATCGTCCAGGCCCGCCCTGAGACGGTGAAGAGCCGTTCCAGCGCCAACGTCATGGAACGCTACCTGCTCAAAGAGAAAGGCACCGTGCTGGTCGAAGGCCGTGCCATTGGCCAGCGTATCGGCGCCGGCAAGGTTCGCGTCATCAACGACGTATCGGAAATGGACAAGGTCCAGCCAGGCGACGTGCTGGTCTCCGACATGACCGACCCTGACTGGGAACCGGTGATGAAGCGCGCCAGTGCCATCGTCACCAACCGCGGTGGCCGTACCTGCCACGCAGCGATCATCGCCCGTGAGCTGGGTATCCCGGCGGTTGTCGGTTGCGGCAACGCTACCCAGATACTGAAAGACGGCCAGGGCGTGACCGTTTCCTGTGCCGAAGGCGATACCGGCTTTATCTTCGAAGGCGAGCTGGGCTTCGACATCAAGCAGAACTCGGTCGATGCCATGCCGGAACTGCCGTTCAAGATCATGATGAACGTCGGCAACCCGGACCGCGCCTTCGACTTCGCCCAGCTGCCCAACGCCGGTGTCGGGCTGGCACGCCTGGAGTTCATCATCAACCGCATGATCGGCGTGCACCCCAAGGCGCTGCTGAACTATGCGGGCCTGCCTGCCGACCTGAAAGAAAGCGTCGACAAGCGCATCGCCGGCTACAACGACCCGGTTGGCTTCTACGTCGAGAAGCTGGTAGAAGGCATCAGCACCCTGGCGGCGGCCTTCTACCCGAAAAAGGTCATCGTGCGCCTGTCGGACTTCAAGTCCAACGAGTACGCCAACCTCATCGGCGGCAAGCTGTACGAGCCGGAAGAAGAAAACCCGATGCTGGGCTTCCGCGGTGCTTCGCGTTACATCAGCGAATCGTTCCGTGACTGCTTCGAGCTCGAGTGCCGTGCACTTAAGCGTGTGCGCAACGAGATGGGCCTGACCAACGTCGAGATCATGGTGCCGTTCGTACGCACCTTGGGCGAAGCCAGCCAGGTCGTGGACCTGCTCGCCGAAAACGGCCTGGCCCGCGGCGACAACGGCCTGCGCGTGATCATGATGTGCGAACTGCCGTCCAACGCCATCCTCGCCGAAGAGTTCCTGGAATACTTCGACGGCTTCTCGATCGGTTCCAACGACCTGACCCAGCTGACCCTGGGCCTGGACCGTGACTCGGGCATCATTGCCCACCTGTTCGACGAGCGTAACCCTGCGGTGAAGAAGCTGCTGGCCAACGCCATTGCCGCGTGCAACAAGGCTGGCAAGTACATCGGCATCTGCGGCCAAGGCCCATCGGACCACCCGGACCTGGCCAAGTGGCTGATGGAGCAGGGCATCGAAAGCGTGTCGCTGAACCCGGACTCGGTACTCGAAACCTGGTTCTTCCTGGCCGAAGGCCAAGGCGCGGCCTGATGCAGTAAAACGCGGGGGGACGTCTGGCGTCCTCCTGCCTGGTTTTTTTCCAGGGCGAGTTCCAGCAATGGACCCCGCCCTTTTTTGTGCACCAAGCAACCTTATGCAAAGCAGCAGCACTTTATTCCCCGTGGCCCTGCTCAGTGCCGAGCGCCGCGGCGATCTCAGCGAAGACGTGTATCGGATCAAGGCCGGTAATGGTCCGGATCCCAGCGTCGAGCTCGCCATCACCCGTCTGGGACTGGCCGACCAGGGTCAGGCCCAAGGCGTGCCGGTCATTCTCCTGCACGGCAGTTTTTCCAATCGGCGCTTCTGGTATTCGCCCAAAGGGGTTGGCCTGGGCGCCTACCTTGCGCGCGCAGGTTTCGATGTCTGGATCCCGGAAATGCGAGGCCACGGCCTGTCGCCGCGTAACCAGGACTGGAAACACAACAGCGTTGCCGCCTACGCCCGTGATGACCTGCCGTTGTTCAACGCGTTCGTGCACGAGCAATCGGGCCAGGCGCCGCACTGGGTCGGCCATTCGCTGGGTGGTACGACATTGGCGGCAGCACTGGGTGGCGGCTTCCTGGCGCCCGGGCAAGTCGCCAGTGTGGCGTTGTTCGGTACCCAGATCAGCCGTGTCTATTGGCCGTTGAAAGTGCCGCCGCTGGCTTGGGGCGCGAAGCTGGTGCTCAAGCGTTGGGGGCAGATATCCGGGCCACGTTTCAAGCGTGGGCCTGAAGACGAGCCGATAGGCCTCGCCTTGGAGAGCATGCGCTGGCACGGCCTGTTCGGGCGCTTTGGCGACAAGCAGAGCGATTGGTGGGCAGGGCTGGCTGAAGTGGATGTACCGCTGCTGGCGGTGGCCGGTGCAGGGGACTTCCAGGACCCGGTGTGGGCCTGTCGCAAGCTGTTCGAGCAGTTGGGCGGCGAGCGCAAGCAGTTCCTGCGGCTGGGTCGTGAAGAAGGTTTCGAGGCCTTTGGGCATGTCGACATGCTGGTGAGCAAGGCCGCGCAGGTGCAGGTGTGGCCGCTGGTGGAGCGCTGGCTGCGCAACCCGCTGCTGCCGGTGCATGCGTCCACTGTCGTTGCCGACCCTGTGCCTGCCAGTTGAGTTCGCTGTACCTGTCATGGCCTCTTCGCGGGTTTACCCGCGAAAGGGCCGGGCCTGCTGGCCAATCTCCACCCGCCGTTCACTGTTGACGCCGCCACCGTATTCGCGGGTAAACCCGCTCCTACGCCGGATCGGTGGTGGACACAGGTCGGTGGTTGGTCACAGGCCGTCGTGTAGGAGCGGGTTTACCCGCGAAAGGGCCGGCCCTGCTGGCCAATTACCACCCGCCGTTCACCGTTGCCGCTGCTACCGTATTCGCGGGTAAACCCGCTCCTACGCCTGATCGAGGGTGGACACATGTCGGTGGCGGGGCACAGGCCGTCGTGTAGGAGCGGGTTTACCCGCGAAGAGGCCATCAAACCCCGTGCAAAAAACAAATTTTTTCTAACTACCCCTTGAAAGCATTTCCCTCGGCCATATCTTTTGAGTACGCGATGCCGAAGCCGGGTCGCGTAATGACTTACTTGCTGAATCTCAGGAGTTTATGACCATGACTACTGCTTTCTCTCTTGCTCCACTGTTCCGTCATTCCGTTGGTTTCGACCGTTTCAACGACCTGTTCGAATCCGCGGCACGTAACGAGGCCGGTAGCAGCTACCCGCCCTACAACGTGGAAAAGCATGGCGATGACCACTACCGCATCGTGGTTGCTGCAGCTGGTTTCCAGGAAGAGGACCTCGACCTGCAGGTCGAAAAAGGTGTCCTGACCGTGACCGGTGGCAAGCGCGACAATAGCGCCGCTGAAGTGACCTACCTGCACCAGGGTATCGCACAACGCGCCTTCAAGCTGTCGTTCCGCCTGGCAGATCACATCGAAGTGAAGGCCGCCGGCCTGGCCAATGGCCTGCTCAGCATCGACCTGCTGCGCATCGTGCCTGAAGAAGCCAAGGCCAAGCGCATTCCGATCAATGGCGAAAAACCAGCGCTGAACTGACCGCGCAGCACTGAAAAAGGGCACCTCCAGAGGTGCCCTTTTTCGTGCTTCTCACATGGTCCCGCGTAGGCGCGCGGCCGTCATGCGATCAGTAATCTGCCGGCGCCTCCAGCAACATCTGCCGAAACTCCAGCAACGGCAATGGCCGGCTGTGCAGATAACCCTGGTACAGATGGCACCCCAGCCGCTCGAGAAACGCCAGCTGTTCGGTCAGCTCTACCCCTTCGGCAATCACCGCCAGGTCCAGGCTGCGCGCCATGGCGACAATGGCGCGGACAATTTCTGCGTCGTTGGGGTCGACCGGTGCATCGCGTACGAAGCTTTGGTCAATTTTCAGCGCATCGACCGGCAGGCGCTTCAGGTAAGTCAGCGAGGAATAGCCGGTGCCGAAGTCATCCATGGCAAAACTCACCCCGTAGCGCTTCAGCTCGCGCATCTTGCTGATGGTGTCTTCCAGGTTCTGGATGACGATGCCTTCCGTGATTTCCAGCGTCAGCATCTGCCGCGGCAGGCGGTAATCGTCCAGGCTGCGCAGCACCCGCCCGACAAAGTCGTTCTGGCGGAACTGTCGCGGGCTTATGTTCACGCACAGGCTGAAATCATCAGCGTCGATCAACCCGTCGGTGAGCATGCGGGCGCAGGCGTCGCAGGCTTCGTCGAGAATCCAGCTGCCAACTTCAAGGATCAGGCCGCTTTCTTCCAGTACCTGAATGAACTGCGAGGGCGGTTGCTGGCCCAGAAGCGGGTGGTGCCAGCGCAGCAGTACTTCAGCACCGACAATGCGGTTGTCGCGGGCATCCACCTGCGGCTGGAAGTGCAGCGCCAGTTCGCCACGGGCCAGGGCCAGGCGCAGGTCGTTTTCCATGCGCAGGCGCTCGCTGGCGGCCTTCTGCATGGTGGTGTGGAACAGCTGTGTGGTGTTTCGACCGGAGTCCTTGGCCCGGTACAGGGCGATATCGGCACGCTTGAGCAGGTCGGCCGGTGTGGTGCCGTGGTCCGGGATCAGCGCCACGCCGATGCTGGGCGTTACTTGCAGGCGCTGGCCATCCAGTGACATTGGCTCGGCCAACAGTTCGCGCAGGGTGTCGGCCAGCTCGCGCACTTTCTCTTCCACGTGTTCGCGGCTCCCTTCCAGGCCGCTGAGCAGCACCACGAATTCGTCGCCCCCCAGACGCGCCACGGTGTCCTCCAGGCGCACGCTGGCCTCAAGGCGGGCGGTGATGATCTTCAGCACAGTGTCGCCCACCGGGTGGCCCAGCGAGTCGTTGATGTGCTTGAAGTGGTCGAGGTCGAGGAACAGCAGGGCGCCACGCAGGTTATGGCGCTTGAGCAGGGCGATCTGCTGGCTCAGGCGGTCCATCAGCAAGGCGCGGTTGGGCAGGTTGGTCAGCGGGTCGTGATAGGCCAGGTGGCGTATCTGCGCCTGGGCGTTCTTCAACTGGCTGACGTCGCGGGCGGTCAGCAGCAGGCAATCCACTTCGTTGAGGGTGATCGGTTCCACCGAAACCTCGACCGTGAGGATATCGCCACGCTTGTTGCGCCCGAGCATCTCGCGGTGGTGTACCCGGCCGCGCTCGCGCAACTCGGCCAGCAGCGCGCCGCGCTGCTTGTCGTCGGCCCAGATGCCGATCTCATACACCGTGTGGCCGATCACTTCATCAGTGCTGTAGCCGGTCAGGCGGCAGAAGCCGTCGTTGACCTCCAGGTAGCGGCCGCTGTGGCGTTCGGTGATGGTGATAGCGTCGGGACTGGAGTGGAAGGCCTTGGCGAACTTCTCCTCGCTGGACTTCAGCGCGGCTTCGGCGCGCTGTTGCTGGGTGATGTCGCGCAGGGTGGTCACGCTGCAGGGCTGGTCGTCGACGGTGATCAGGCGGCTGGAAATCACACAGGTCAGCGGGTCGCCGTTGCGGTGGTTGAGTACCACGGCGACGTTGCTCAAGGCCTGTTCGCGGATCACCTGCTCGATACGTTTCGCGCGCTCGACGGACTCGGCCCACAGGCCGATTTCCTCGGCGGTACGTCCAAGCACCTGCGCGCTGCTCCAGCCGAAGGTCTGGGTGAACGCCGGATTGATCTCGATGAACTGGCCAGTGTCCTGGCGGGTGACGCAGATCGGGTCGGGGCTGACCTGGAACAGGCTGGCAAACTTCTCTTCCGAGGCGCTCAGGCGCTGTTCGCGCTCCACCTGATCTGTAATGTCGAGCAAGGTGCCCGCCATGCGCAGGGGGGCGCCCTGGTCGTCGCGATACAGCCGCGCGCGGCTTTCGATGTAGCGTGAAGTGCCGTTTTCCAACTGTACCCGGTAGGTGATCTGATAGTTGCCGGCAGGCCCTTCGCGCAGGCTACGGTAGGCCTGTCGCATCGAGTTGCGCTCTTGCTCCGGCACACCTTCGAAGAACGCATCGAACGATTCATGAAAAGGGATGGGCGGCAAGCCATGCAGCTGCGCCGCGCGGGCTGAGCCGTAGAGCATGCCGCTTGGGATGTGCCAGTCCCAGGTGCCCAGTTGCGCCGAGTCCAGGGCCAGGTCCAGCCGCTCCTGGCTGTCCTTCAGGGCCTGCTCGGCACGCTTGCGTTCGGTGGTGTCGACGAATGTACTGATCAGGAAGGTCACGCCTTCCAGCTCGATGCCCTGGGTGCACAGGATGCCGTCATGCACCTTGCCGCTGGTCGCACGAAATTGCACCTCCATGATCAACGGGCCGCCGTTGGCGCAGGTCGACTCCATGATCTGGTGGCGCTGTTCGGGGTTGACCCACAGGCCCAGTTCCAGGCTGGTCTTGCCGATCACCTGACTGCCGGGCCAGCCGAACATGTTTTCGAAGTGCTGGTTGACCTCGAAGATCATGCCATCGTGGCGACGGGTCAGCAAAATGGCGTTGGGGCTCAGGTGGAACAGCGTGGCGAAGCGCTTTTCCGAATTGATCAGTGCTGTTTCCCGTTCGCGCTGGCGGGTGATCTCGCGGATCACGCCGATCATCTGCGGTCGGCCGTGCGGGTCGTGGGTCAGGCTGCCGTTGATCTCCAGCCAGTGCAGGCTGCCGTCCGGCCAGCGGATACGGTGGCGCATGGCTTGCTCCACCGGCTCGCCATTGACCACCGCCTGGAACACCTGGCGCGTGCGGGCGCGGTCCTCCTCGGGCAGCAGGTCGAGGTAATCGATATCGGCGGGCAGTGGCCGCTGTGGATCGAAACCGAACAGGGCCTGGGTGCCCCGCGACCAACTGACCCTGCCGCTTTCGATATCCCACAGCCAGGCACCCAGGCGCGCACCGTTGAGCGCTGCCAGCAGTTGTGGGGCGTTCTGCCAGGCCTGCTCGGACTCCTGGGGATCAGCTGCAGGTATGCGCGGCAGGCGCAAAAAGCGGTTTGCTGATTTGGGCATCGGTACCAGACCTTTGGCGTATGGCGTGTCCTTGGAATCGGAATAGCGGGCTGGCAGCCAGTCAGGTGGGCCCTGAGTGGCTGTCGAGCAGGGCCATGAAAGCCCTGGCCGCATTCGATAGCGTACGCTCCGTGTGCAGAATGTAGCCTAGCTGGCGCGACAGCTGTATGCCGGGCAAAACGATGGGTGCAACCTGTTCGTCGAGCATGGTGCGTGGCAGCACGCTCCAGGCCAGGCCGATCGACACCATCATCTTGATGGTTTCCAGGTAGTTGGTGCTCATGGCGATGTTCGGCGTCAGGCCCTGGCTTTCGAACAGGCGCTGGACAATATGGTGGGTAAAGGTATTGCCGCCGGGGAATACCGCCGGATGGCGGGCGATGTCAGCCAAGCTGACCGAATGGTTGTTGGCCAGCGGGTGCTCGGGGGCGGCGACAAAGTCCAGGGCGTCATCCCATACCGGCACGGCCTTGACCAAGTGGTGCGGCTCGGGCGCAAGGGTGATCACGGCGATTTCGGCACGGCCATGCAGAATCTCGTCGTAGGCCTGTTCCGAATCCATGAACTGAATATCCAGTGCCACTGCCGGGTACTGGCGGGTGAAAACCCGTAACAACGGGGGCAGGCGGTGCAGGCCGATGTGGTGGCTGGTGGCCAGGGTCAGGCGACCGCTCACGGCCCCGGTCAGATTGGTCAGCGCCCGTCGGGTATCATCCAGGACGTTGAGGATCTGGTAGGCCCGCGGCAGCAGTGCGCGCCCGGCTTCAGTCAGGGTCACCTCGCGGCCCAGGCGGTCGAACAGGCGCACGTCCAGTTGCTGCTCCAGGCCGGCGATGCGTTTGCTGATGGCCGGCTGGGTCAGGAACAGACGTTCGGCTGCGCCGGAAAAGCTGCCGGTTTCGGCAATGGCGATGAAGGCACTGAGGTTGGCCAGGTCCATGGTGTTGTATTCCTTTGGGTTATCCAAAGCATAAAAATTATGAATTTGAGTTATTCAATCTAACCCCCTAGCATCGTCCGTACAAGCCAAGGGGTCTTTGGCATAGAAAGACGCTGATGAGGAACAGTCTGATGGCTGGCAAAACGCTCTACGACAAACTCTGGGAAGCCCATGAGGTCAAGCGCCGTGATGACGGCTCGTCCTTGATCTACATCGACCGCCACATCATCCACGAAGTGACGTCGCCCCAGGCCTTCGAAGGCCTGCGCCTGGCCAACCGCAAGCCATGGCGTATCGACGCCAACATCGCCACACCTGACCACAACGTGCCGACCACGCCAGAGCGCAAGGGCGGTATCGAGGCGATCGTCGACCAGGTGTCGCGCCTGCAGGTGCAGACCCTCGACGAGAACTGTGACGAATACGGCATCGTCGAATTCAAGATGAACGACGAGCGCCAGGGCATCGTCCACGTCATCAGCCCGGAGCAGGGCGCCACCTTGCCGGGCATGACCGTGGTCTGCGGTGACTCGCACACCTCCACCCACGGCGCTTTCGGTGCCCTGGCCCACGGCATCGGCACCTCCGAGGTCGAGCACGTGCTCGCCACCCAGTGCCTGGTCGCCAAGAAGATGAAGAACATGCTGGTACGCGTGGAAGGCCAATTGCCGGCCGGCGTTACCGCCAAGGATATCGTGCTGGCCGTGATCGGCAAGATCGGCACCGCCGGTGGCAACGGTCACGCCATGGAATTCGCAGGCAGTGCCATTCGCGAATTGTCGATGGAAGGCCGCATGACCATCTGCAACATGTCCATCGAAGCCGGTGCCCGTGTGGGCCTGGTGGCGACCGATGCCACTACCGTTGCCTACGTCGAAGGGCGTCCTTACGCGCCGAAGGGCGAGCAGTGGAAGCAAGCGGTCGAGTCGTGGAAGGACCTGGTGTCGGATGACGATGCCGTATTCGACACTGTGGTCGAGCTGGATGCCAGCCAGATCAAGCCACAGGTCAGCTGGGGCACTTCGCCCGAAATGGTCCTGGCCGTCGACCAGCGTGTGCCAGACCCGGCTGCTGAGACCGACCTGGTCAAGCGTGGTTCGATCGAACGTGCCTTGAAGTACATGGGGCTGACCGCCAACCAGGCGATCACCGATATCAAGCTGGACCGTGTGTTCATCGGCTCGTGCACCAACTCACGAATCGAGGACCTGCGCGCTGCGGCGGAAATCGCCAAGGGCCGCAAGGTGGCCGCCAGCGTCAAGCAAGCCATCGTCGTGCCGGGTTCGGGTCTGGTCAAGGCCCAGGCCGAGCGTGAAGGCTTGGACAAGATCTTCCTCGAAGCCGGTTTCGAATGGCGTGAACCAGGCTGCTCGATGTGCCTGGCGATGAACCCGGACCGCCTGGAAAGCGGCGAGCACTGTGCGTCCACCTCCAACCGCAACTTCGAAGGCCGTCAGGGCGCCGGTGGCCGTACCCACCTGGTCAGTCCGGCCATGGCCGCCGCTGCTGCTGTAGCGGGCCACTTCATCGATGTTCGCGAGTTGATCCAAGGGAGCGCAGCATGAAAGCCTTTACCCAGCACACTGGCCTCGTCGCGCCGTTGGACCGTGCCAACGTCGACACCGACCAGATCATCCCCAAGCAGTTCTTGAAGTCGATCAAGCGCACCGGCTTCGGTCCGAACCTGTTCGACGAGTGGCGTTACCTGGACGTGGGTCAGCCCTACCAGGACAACAGCAAGCGCCCGGTCAACGAAGAGTTCGTGCTCAACCACGCGCGCTACCAGGGCGCCAGCGTGTTGCTGGCGCGGGAAAACTTTGGTTGTGGCTCCAGCCGTGAGCATGCCCCTTGGGCGCTGGATGAGTACGGCTTCCGCAGCATCATTGCGCCGAGCTTTGCCGACATTTTCTTCAACAACAGCTTCAAGAACGGCTTGCTGCCGATCATTCTGAACGATGAGGAAGTCGACGAGCTGTTCAAGCAGGTCGAAGCCAACCCGGGCTACCAGCTGACCATCGACCTGCAGGCGCAGGCTGTGACCCGCCCGGATGGCAAGGTGCTGCACTTCGAAATCGATGCGTTCCGCAAGCACTGCCTGCTCAACGGTCTGGACGATATCGGCCTGACCCTGCAGGACAGCGACGCGATCAAGGCCTTCGAAGCCAAGCACCGCGCCAGCCAGCCTTGGCTGTTCCGTGATGCCTGAAGTTCGTAGGTGACAGTGCGGGCCTCTTCGCTCCTACAGACAGTTACGCGGTCGTTGTAGGAGCGGGTTTACCCGCGAAGAGGCCGGCACAGGCAACAAAAATCTAAAGGAACGAGACATGACCAGCACCCAGCACATCGATGTGGTCCAGCGCCAGTTCGGCGAGCAGGCCAGCGCCTACCTCAGCAGCGCCGTGCACGCCCAAGGCAGTGAATTCGCCCTGCTGCAGGCTGAGCTGGCAGGGCAGGCCCATGCCCGCGTGCTGGACCTGGGCTGCGGTGCCGGTCATGTCAGCTTCCACGTCGCCCCGCTGGTTGCCGAAGTGGTCGCCTACGACCTCTCGCAGTCCATGCTCGACGTGGTCGCCAGCGCCGCCGCCGAACGCGGCCTGGCCAATATCACGACCGAACGCGGCGCTGCCGAACGCCTGCCGTTCGCCGACGCGTCGTTCGAGTTCGTCTTCAGCCGTTATTCGGCCCACCACTGGAGCGACCTGGGCCTGGCCCTTCGCGAGGTGCTTCGGGTGCTCAAGCCAGGTGGAGTGGCGGCGTTCATCGACGTGATGTCGCCGGGCAGCCCGCTGCTCGACACTTACCTGCAAACGGTCGAAGTGCTGCGCGACACCAGCCACGTGCGCGACTACTCCGCCGCCGAGTGGCAACGCCAGGTCAGCGAAGCCGGCCTGCACGTGCGCAGCCACACCCGCCAGCCGTTGCGCCTGGAGTGGAGCACCTGGGTTGAGCGCATGCGCACCCCCGAGCCGATGCGTGTGGCCATCCGCCAATTGCAGCAAGCCATGGGCGAAGAAGTACGGCAGTATTACCAGATCGAGGCCGACGGCTCGTTCAGCACCGATGTGCTGGTGTTGTGGGCCGAGCGTTAAGCACTTTTCGGTGGGGCCCGCTTGGCCACGCCGCGTGAATGGATAGAGGAAAGCATGAGCAAGCAGATTCTGATTCTCCCAGGTGACGGTATCGGCCCGGAAATCATGGCCGAGGCAGTCAAGGTACTGGAGCTGGCCAACGACAAGTTCCAGCTCGGCTTCAGCCTGGCGCACGACGTGATTGGCGGTGCCGCCATCGACAAACACGGTGTGCCGCTGGCCGACGAAACCCTGGAGCGTGCGCGCAAGGCCGATGCGGTGCTGCTGGGAGCTGTGGGCGGGCCGAAGTGGGACAAGATCGAGCGAGACATTCGCCCCGAGCGCGGCCTGCTGAAGATCCGCTCGCAACTGGGCCTGTTCGCCAACCTGCGCCCAGCCATCCTTTACCCGCAACTGGCCGATGCCTCGTCGCTGAAGCCGGAAATCGTATCGGGCCTGGACATCCTCATCGTCCGAGAGCTGACCGGCGGCATCTACTTCGGTGCCCCGCGTGGTCAGCGCGAGCTGGAAGGCGGCGAACGCCAGGCCTACGACACCCTGCCGTACAGCGAAAGCGAAGTGCGCCGCATTGCCCGTGTCGGCTTCGACATGGCCCGCGTGCGCGGCAAGAAGCTGTGCTCGGTGGACAAGGCCAACGTTCTGGCCTCCAGCCAGCTGTGGCGTGAGGTGGTCGAAGACGTGGCCAAGGACTACCCGGACGTGGAACTGAGCCACATGTACGTCGACAACGCTGCCATGCAGCTGGTGCGTGCCCCCAAACAGTTCGACGTGATGGTGACCGACAACATGTTCGGTGACATTCTGTCGGATGAAGCTTCCATGTTGACCGGTTCCATCGGCATGCTGCCGTCGGCGTCCCTGGATGCCGACAACAAGGGCATGTACGAGCCGTGCCACGGCTCGGCACCGGACATCGCTGGCCTTGGTATCGCCAACCCGCTGGCGACCATCCTGTCGGTGTCGATGATGTTGCGTTACAGCTTCAATCAGTCGGCTGCCGCCGAGGCGATCGAGAAGGCCGTGAGCCTGGTTCTGGACCAGGGGCTGCGTACCGGCGACATCTTCTCGGAAGGCTGCCGCAAAGTTGGTACGCAGGAAATGGGCGACGCAGTAGTCGCAGCGCTGCGGAATCTGTAATCTCTCTGGCCCGCCCCCCAAAATTCCCGGTGGCGGCCCACTTTTAGCAAAGGTGTAGTTGCGATGAAACGTGTAGGTCTGATCGGTTGGCGCGGTATGGTCGGTTCCGTGCTCATGCAGCGGATGCTGGAGGAGCAGGATTTCGACCTTATCGAGCCGGTGTTCTTCACTACCTCCAATGTTGGTGGCCAGGGTCCGAACGTGGGCAAGGATACAGCGCCCCTCAAGGACGCTTATTCGATTGAAGAACTCAAGACCCTCGACGTGATCCTGACCTGCCAGGGCGGCGACTACACCAACGAGGTCTTCCCCAAGCTGCGTGAAGCCGGCTGGCAGGGTTACTGGATCGACGCCGCTTCGTCCCTGCGCATGCAGGATGACGCGGTGATCATCCTTGATCCGGTCAACCGCAAGGTCATCGACCAGCAGCTGGACGCAGGTACCAAGAACTACATCGGTGGCAACTGCACTGTCAGCCTGATGCTGATGGGCCTGGGTGGCCTGTTCGAGGCCGGTCTGGTCGAGTGGATGAGCGCCATGACCTACCAGGCGGCTTCGGGTGCCGGTGCGCAGAACATGCGCGAACTGATCAAGCAGATGGGTGCTACCCACGCGGCAGTGGCCGATGACCTGGCCAACCCGGCCAGCGCCATTCTCGATATCGACCGCAAGGTTGCCGAGACCATGCGCAGCGAAGCGTTCCCGACCGAGAACTTTGGCGTGCCACTGGCGGGCAGCCTGATCCCGTGGATCGACAAGGAACTGCCGAACGGTCAGAGCCGCGAAGAGTGGAAGGCCCAGGCCGAAACCAACAAGATCCTCGGCCGCTTCAAGAGCCCGATCCCGGTCGATGGTATCTGTGTGCGCATCGGCGCCATGCGTTGCCACAGCCAGGCGCTGACCATCAAGCTGAACAAGGACGTGCCGATCGCCGACATCGAAGGCATGATCAGCCAGCACAACCCTTGGGTGAAGCTGGTGCCGAACCAGCGTGAAATCAGCATGCAGGAGCTGACCCCTACCAAGGTCACCGGCACCCTGAACATTCCGGTTGGCCGCCTGCGCAAGCTGAACATGGGTTCGCAGTACCTGGGCGCTTTCACCGTGGGTGACCAGCTGCTGTGGGGCGCCGCCGAACCGCTGCGCCGCATGTTGCGGATTCTGCTGGAGCGTTGATCGTTCAGGCTTTACCTGAAAAATACCGCACTGGTGACAGTGCGGTATTTTTTTGCCTTATACATTGGCGAAATGTCTGATCTGACAGAGTCCTTGCCCTTGCTTTTGCTTGTAAGTGCGCGATAGTTCAAGCGACGCAGATTGCGACTTCAGGAGGCCGAGCGCAGGGCTTGCGGAGGGAGGTGACGGGCATGGATGCCCGTCAAGCGCTGG
>NZ_JAUHUI010000043.1:0-44573 GCF_030418155.1 Pseudomonas sp. 2,4-D | reverse complement strand
GGGAATAGCTCAGTTGGTAGAGCACGACCTTGCCAAGGTCGGGGTCGCGAGTTCGAGTCTCGTTTCCCGCTCCAAATCAAGATCTACAGAGTTCCATGAGATTCTGTAAATCCTCGAAAACAGACGCTTCGGCGTCTTTTTTCGTTTCAGCGCAGTTCGCCCGAATCCATCATCAGCCTTGAAATTCAATGTGCCACTGCTAGGCGCCCTTCGCACAGACGACAGTGCAAAGCCTGCGGGGGCTTTGAGGGCGTGGTTCCTTGTCGAAGCCGGTTTCCTTGATCAGCAGAGGGAGTGGTTTTTGTCAACCCACCAGTGTCACGGGTACGTAAGGGAACGGGATCCAGGTGAGTTTGTTGTCCACGCTGAAATAGCACAGGATGTCGATCTGATAAGAGACCGTGAACACGCTCAGCGCTGCCGGGGTTACCGAACCTACCGTCATGATCCCTGTTGCCGACGTTACCGGGGTCGCGTCTGTGACCACGACAGGAGCGTCGCCTCCATCGTTACGCTTGCCGGTGATGTGCAGCCTGACGAACTGACTGGTATCCCTGAGTGGCCACGTGTTGAGGGTAAAGGTGGCTTGGTCTCCCATCCCACTCAGGCTCAGCTCACCACTCTGGATCGCCTCACACTGAGGCGCGGGCAGATTGGTGGGGGTTCGTACCGTCAGCGTGTGAAGCCCGGATGTATGAGTTGTGCCGCGACGGGTTACCGTGTAATACAGCGCAAGGCTACTGCCCATGCGTGCCGCAACGTTGGTTCTGGGGATGGGGCAGGCAATGTCGCCGGTAGCCACCTCGACGGGGGCGTCATAGGCGCCGTGTTCCCCTGGGTTTGCCCAGTATACCCTCACGCTGTCAGCGGGCTCGAAGGGGTTACCCGCTTTTATGATGATGGTTGCGCCATTCGAGGCCCGAACCGGGTCCAGCGTGCTGCTGCTTCCCGTACTGCCCGTTTCCTTCAGGTAGGGTGTGGAGAAGTTCACGGGTAACGGAGTGGGTTTGGCGTCCAGCAGCACAATTTGCGACTGTAGTTCTGGCGTGCCCAAATAATCCTGAACCGTGTACCGCGCATAGCGTAGGCCGTCAGCCATATCACGGATGTGCTTGCCTGGGATGATCACCTTCAGCGGTTTGTTGATGTCTCCCTGTGTTACGGGCCTGCTCCCCGCCTGGTGCATGCCGGAGGGGGAGGTGGACCAATACCAGGTCAGCACATCACCCACACGGATACCTGAATAAAGGGGCACAGTGGCCTCCAGTTCTTCATTGTGCTCCACCAGATAGGCGTCGGTGACACCGTTTTGGACTACCTCAGGGTCGAACACCAGCATGTTGTCCGCCGGTAGTTGAGGGGGCGTTCGGTCGATGGTGATGTGAAAGGGTAGTGAAGACGAAGGGTTGCCGCTGTAGAGCTTTACATGATGAAACAGGGTATGTCTCCCCTCGCTGAGCAACAGGTGTTGCGGTACGTGGAGGAACAGGTCGTCCTCGGGCACCGGCGCTGTCCATGACTTTTGAGCGACTGCTGTATCGTCCCAGTACAGCGTCAGCGTTTCCTCACCCATTGCGGGATTGGAGTTCTTCCACATCTTGAACCTGACTTCAAGCGGCTGATGCGTTGCGCTGAAACGCAGTAAATGGGTTTCGCCACCCTCAAGGTCTGGTAGCAGCGCCGCGATCTCGGGTGGATCGAGTGGGTCTGCCTGAGTGGTCCGCCCCTTGAGCGAGGACCAGAGTGAACGGATCAGGGTAATCAATGGCATGGCTTGGTCTCCTGTCAAGGACAAGCATTGAGTGCTGATTTGTGCCCTGCGTGCGCCGGACTGCGCCGCAGGGTGCTGCAATCACCAGTTGTAACGGACGCCCACGCTCACCCCCCAAGGCTGTTCGAGCTGCTCGCCGTTGGCATAGTCGAACTCCGCATGTACCTGCCATTGCTGGTCCCAGGCTGCCACCACACCGGCGCCCAGTTCGGCGCGCGAGCCCGCCAGGTCATTGTCGAGGCTGTTGCCGTTCACCTTCACGCGGTTGTTGTTGACGAACTCGTGAGCCCCGGCAACCCGTACATAAGGCTGAATCATGCGGCCCTGGCCGTAGTCGAAGGTGCGCCCGGCAGTTGTACCCAGCTTGCCCTGCAGCGAGCGGGTGTCGTCACCGCTGGCCTGCAAGCCATTGGCCAGGTGATACGACTGACCTTCGATGGCCATGGCTGCCAGTTGGGCATAAGGCTCGATGAAGTAACCATCCTCCAGCTTGATATGCCGACCGGCCTCCAGTGACACCCCGATGCCGTGATTGCTGTAGTCGCCTTTGGTCTTGCTGCCATCACTCAACTGCACATCGGCACGGTTCTGGTAGCGGTTGACTTTTACAACGCCATCGAAGTAGTAGCCGTTTTGCGAGTCGAGCCAAGTGGTGTAGGCCCCCATGTGGTAACTGTCGACCTTGCCCGAGCTGCCGCCCTGCAAGTTGAGGTCTGAGTTGCTGTAGCCCGCTGTGACCCCGATCAGCCAGTTGCCATCGCCGATTGGCAGGCGACCGTCGGCACCGAACGACAGCCCTTGTTGCTGCTGCTTGTAGCCGAAGCCGGAGGTAGAAGCGTTGAACTGGTTGCCATAGCTGCGCATCCAGCCACCCGATGCGCCGTCGTTACGGCGTACCTCACCCATGCGGCTGCGCAAGGTGGTAAGTTCGCCATACCAGACGGTAGGGGCGGTATTGGCCAGTGCCAGGATGGTCTTGGTGCCATTGCTGAGCGAGCGCATCGAGGCGTCCAGGTACCAGTCATTACCGCGCTGGGTCAGGCCATAGGCGAAGGTGCCCAGGTCAACCGGGCCGCCCGCCAGCGAGAAGCTCGCATCGCCTGCGGCGGTATGCACCAGATGCAGTTCGGTGTCGGCCAGCGGGTCTTTGCCTGTGCTGGTCACGCGGATCTCATGGTTGCCGGTGGCGGCACCCGTCACCTCGAGCAGGTCGCTTTTGCCGTCGGCAAAGTCGGCGTTCATGATGAAGGTGCCGCTACCTTCCAGGTTGGCCACCTGCAAGGTGTAGAACTCGCCATCATCACCAAACGCCACTGCGCCGCCGTCCAGCGCCAAGTCCTTGAGCTGTGCGTCGCCAGTCATGGTCCATTGGCCACCGCTGTTCAAGGCCAGCAGGTCAAGGTTGTGCAGGCGGCCTTTGAGGGTTGCCTGGTTGGCCAAGGTCAGCTTGCCGCTGCCGCCTTCGGCGACGACGATATCGCCCTCCAGGGCGCTGGCGCTGACCAGGATATCGGCGGTGCCGACGGCGCCGACTTCCACCAGTGTGCCATTACCGGCCTTGAGGGTGGAGCCGTTCAATACCTCGATCCTGGCACTCGCCGGTGCGTTCCCCGCCGTAGCGACGGCAATGGCAGAACCGTTCAGGCCCTCTACGTGGCTGGCATCCAGTACCACTGTGCTGGTTCCGGCGGGCTGGCCGCTGTCGCCACGCACGCGGAGGCCATCCTGGTCGCCGACGATGCGGCTGCCTGCAGTGGCCTGCAGGTTGCCATCGAACAGGTTGATCCCGGCACTGTTGGTGTTGGTGCCAGTGACTTGGCTGGCTGACAGCGTCAACAGGCTATTGTTGATGACCGCGCCCACCGCGCCGCCGCTGATGGTGCTGTCAAACGCGTCAACCCGTGCGTCGCTGCCTATGGACAGGCCCTGGAAGGCAGATGTCACGCGGCTGTTGCTGATAGTGGCCCCGGCCGCGCTGATGCGCAGGCCTGCGGCGTTGCCAGTGGCGTTTACCTGGCTACCATTGAGCACCAGCCTTGAGCCCTCCAGCACCCTGATGTCACGAGTAATGGCGCCGTTGGCCGTGAGGGTGGCGCCGTCCATTACCGTGTAGTTGTCAAGTGCTGCGCTGCCATCGATCGTTGTGTCATTCTTGATCGGTGTCTGGGCCCAGCTGTCCGGGCTGAGCAGGAGCGCAGGGGCCAATGTGGCTGCGCGCAGAACCTGGCGTAGGGGCAAGGGGGAGAATGCTGACATACGAATACCTGTGTCTTGTCCAAGTCGGAACCGGCCAGCGCCTGTTGCAGGCTGGCCATTGGCGCCGAAGTCTATGGATTTAGCGGATATTTCCTGTAGGAAAAGCCTGATTAAGCTCGCGGCTTTTCCTATCTATGAGCGCGGGCTACCTTGCCAGCCCGTCCTTGGGCGCCCCGTTCATGGAACCGCACAGGTGCCTGTTCCAGCAGTGCCCAGGCTGACCACAGCTTCGGCTGTTTTCGATGTGACGGTTTCTCCCCCGTGCTGGAAGCTGTACTGCACGCGGCCGCGACCATCCGCGCCAAAACCAGTGGGGTCATAGATACTGAGGATGTGGGGATTGTAGGGTTTGACTTCCCAATAAAAGCCCGCAGCCGCTTCTGCTGCGTTGATTGTGCGGGGCTCGGTCAATCTGGCTGCCGGGATCTCATTATCCCCGGTGTAGCCACCCCATCCAGTCCATGTCAGGGTTACCTCACCGCCATTGGGCAGGTACTGGTTCAGTGGTGGCACGAACACCTTGAACGCAGGGTCGCCAGTTGGGTTCAGTGGATCTTCCCAAAGGGATTCACAGTTGAGGAATCTATTATTGTACAGACGTTGAAACTCGGGAGCGTCCGGCTCGATGACAACGGCGTTGGCATTGACCACTGCAGTAGGCGAATTTTGCTCGTTACCTACCCCGGTCGCTTTGCGGATGGTGTAGTGCACCGGTAGCGTGGGGTTATTGCTGGCATTAAGTATGTAGGTCCAGGGAAGCGGCCGCTCGATATCTGCAGGGTGGCTTAAATCGACATCATACCTAGCCTCGGTGACCAGCGTGCCGGCCCAATAGAATTCCATGATGTCAGTATCTTTGGCATCGTCATGACGTTTGACCTTGAACGTTGCCGCCTCGCCGGTATCACTCCGATCCAGCACGTTTTCCTGTTGAGAGTTCTTGCCCCAGACCGCAGGGGCGTCGAGTTTGCTGTTGATGGGGTCTGGCCAAGTGGGGTCGGGGTCGGGGCGGTCGGGGCCTGCGACAGAGAAATCAACCTTCAGTGTGGTGCTTTCTGGGCCATAGGGAACACCATGGCGCAGTACACGATAACTGACGTCGGTCTCTAGTTCGGTATCTGCGGCGCCATAGGCTTCACGCAGGCGATCGGGCGGTACACTGATGTAAAACGGCAGATTACGCGAGCCAATCTCTTCGGTGAAAGGTTTGGAGGCGCCCCAGGTGACCTCGACAATGTCGCTTCTCCGGTAGTTGGTATAGTCGACTTCAACCGTGACGCCTGCCTGCGCATCGGCCAGGTCGATCATGCCATCACCTTGGGCGAGGGGTACTACCGGCGCTTGCAGCGCGGTGGGTAATGACCCAAGGTTTACATAAACCTCTGCGATCTTGGAGATGCGGCTGCGGTTGGTAGCTTTATCCAACAGGATATAAACAATGTAGAAGTGACCGTCACTCAGGCTTTCTATGTCGGTCTTGGTTATCAGCAGTTCCCGGTTCGCGGGTAGTGTGCCATGACCAATGGGGGGCGGTATTTGCCCCTCAACCGGAACGGTGTCAGAGTAATAAAGTGCGTAAGTATCCTTTTCGTCCTGATCAGTATAAGGCGGTAATGTTACTGTCAGGCCGTTTGGGTTGGTGCTGAAAAAAGCGTCTGTCACCACGTTTCCATTGAGTGCCGCTGGTTCAGGTTCAACAGCATCCCACGGTGGTGTTTTATCGAAAATCAGATCGATTGCGGGAGAGTATTCTGGCGTAGGTGTATTGTACCTGTCGATTCTATAGCGCAGTTGGCGCTTGCCATCACGGGGGTAATCAGCTTTGGGGATCTGCAGCGTCGTAGGGAATACACTGTCCTTATCGTATTGGGCGCTGGCGCCAACTTCCAGAAAGTCACCGACACCTGGCCCGTCAACGATAGCCATTTCCAGTTGCAATGTGTCCTTGTCACCCAGGATTGGGTCGGGCAGGTTTAGCCATGCCTGTATGAGCACATCAAGGTCTGCATCGAGGACGTCCTTGTTCAAGGTCCCGTCCGCTAGGTCGACTATCCCTTGGACTTCAGGGGGCGCCAGGGCATCGACCTGCTGCGTCGCCAACCTGGCAATACGCTGTTTTTGATAGTCAAGACGTGCTTTTGCTGCAAGTAGACGTGCCGAGTCATTGCTCATGCGAAGTGCTCCCATACACATCACGATAAGGAGGGGCCGGGTTGGCCTGCTACCGGTTGTTGGTGAGAGAAGGCTAGCGTGGAGTGGAAGTTGTGGATACTGGTAAAAATGCTAGGTGGGTCGATAATAAGTAAATAAAAAGCCGGCTCAGTTTATATGCTGCAGCCCAGGGGCGGGCTGCAGGCACTTGTTGAGCGGGCTTTTAGGTGGTATCTGCCAGTGGTTTGACAATGAGCTGTTTCAGCTTTAAACAAGTACGAGTGGATTGTATTGCTCAGTCAAAAGAGACCACTAAAAATAAAGCGATCGTAGCCAAAGTTTCTTCCCATGAAACTCCTTAATAAAAAACTTGGCCCTTCGCCGCTGCCAGCAGCTGCACCACTAATGTCCTCCGCATTGTTAACTACTTCCGACACTGCACCCGTTGGCGTTGTACTAACCGCTTTGCTGCCAGAGAAAGCCAACTTGCCCACAGAGAATGCTACTTTGCCAACTGCTACAGAGGCAGCTGTTATACCCAGAATCATTGCCGCCGTTCCCGCCGCCTCATCGTTGTTGATGACTGAAACTGCCTGCGCTGCGGTACCGCCAAGGGACAGCCCTGCAAAGAGGGTGTTCGTGAGCGTTCCTTTAATGGTGGTAGCTGCAACCTTGACCAATAATCTTTGCACGAAACCGGCGGTACCTGCTCTGACGGCCATGGTCGCAGCGCTCATCCCGGCTTCCGCGGCAGGGCCGAGTGCCCCTACCGCAGCCAGTGACGCACCTGCGGTAAATACTGCTGCAACGGTAAGCGCTACCCCAAGGCCCAACATGATCCAGTTCAATGTGCCGCCACCAGGCTTCCTGCGCCCCAGCCAGTTAGGGTCATCTTCGTCAGGGCGCCGCGGTCTGCCACCGTCGCCCGTGGCAGTCAAGCCGCTGGGGTCGCGCAGGGCAATCGGGTTGTTCAGGCAGTAGGTGTAGGGGTTCAGTTCACCGGTGTCGAACACGCTGCGCGGATCGGGGCTGTTGAAGCGCCTAAGCCCCGGATTATAGGCACGCATGCCCCGCCCCAGCAGGTACCAGTCACTGCCTTCATCCAGTGCCTCACCGTTGAAGCCCAAGTTACTGTGGACAGGCACCGTGACGTGCCGCTGACCATAGGCGCTGTAGCGTATGTCGCGAACCGCGCCAGCTTCGCATTCGGCGATGACACTGTGGCTGGAATCGGTTTGCAGCAACAATGTTCTGGCGGGGGCATCGCTTTGCTGGGCCAGTGGTATATCGGCATGGAAGCTAAATCGTGTGTAGTTGCCGTCCTGGATGGCCAGACTCAGTCGGTTCTCGTCGAACCACAGTTGCCTTGGCGAGCCACTGGCTGTCTGGCTGGTCAGTAGTTGCCCTTCACCGTCGTATTGATATTGGCTTTGGCCTCTGATTTGCAACAACTGGCTTTCTTCGTCGTACTCCAGCACGCGGCCATGCTGGTCGACCGTCAGGTTACCATTGGCATCATGGAAGAATGTGACGGTTTCTGGCGTACTGCCGCTCGTGGAGAGCGTCAACGATTTCAGCAGGAAACGGTCGTCTTTGTTGTATTCATACGTCGCACTCTCACTGGTGCCGTCATCAAAGCGGGTGAAGCAAACACGAATATTGTCAATGCTGTCGTAATCGAACGCCTGTTGGCGGGGGGTGCGGCCTGCCTCGTCTTTGGGGATCTCGCGGCCGCTGTATTCGACCATGCTCAGTCGCCCCAGCCGGTCGTAGCGGAATGCTTCCCCGAGCACAACATCATCATCAGGCCCGGGCCCGTCGTGCAATACGCGGCTTTGGAGCAAATTGTCCTTGCCCCACACCTGAGTCAACGTAGGCAAAGGCCTTGTGTCTAGCTGCTGGGTGCGCTTGTTTTCACGCCCATGGTCGTCGTACTCAAGAGATGTGGTCAGTGTGCTGTTGTTAACTGTGTCGGTGCTGGTTACGGATATCAGCCTGCCCAGGCCGTTGTAGCCGAAGCATGCCAGCAGGTTGCCTTGGCGTGTCGCCGTGATGAGCCCTTTCTCGTCGTATTCATGGACGGCAGTCATGCCCCCGGCATCTTTGCTCGATGTCAGGCGGTTGTGGAAGGTGCGGACATACTCGGCCGTGCGCGGCACATCGCCTGCCGTTTCGAGGGTTTCGCCGGTCAACTGATCATGCGCATTGTAGTGATAGACCCGTTTGCCGTTGGCACCGCGCGACTCCTTCATCCTGGCTGTGATCGGGTCATAGATGTACTCGTCGCCTTTTTCGTCAGCATTCACGCGCATATGGGTAGGAAGAGGGGAGAGCGCCAGGTTGTACTCGTAGCTGATGGTATCGCGCGCGCCGGTGATCATGGCCGCTGGTTTCGATTGGCCGGGTTTGTACCGCAACTCTTCGGTGCGCTTGCCAATGGTGCGCGAAGTCACCTTGCCCACCCCGTTATAGCACTGGCTGCCCACCTCGAAGGGAGGGTCGGACTCGCGGTTGGAAAAGGCGGTGATACTGGTCGACCATTCGGCGTCCGTGTGGTGGGCATAACGATGCTCGATACGCGTTTCGGTTGGCCGCGTGCTGGCACTCAAGCGGCCGAACGGGTCGTATTCGAATGTTGTCTCATACTGGCGTTCATCGAATTTGCTCACGCACCGGCCAAGGCCGTCGTAGTGCATCACCTGTTCCGCCTCGATCACATCGACAGGGCTCAGGCGTTCTATCCGTACCGCCTTCTCGAACGCGTTGCTCCAGGTCCTGACCTTCTCGCTTTTCTCCGTTTGCTGCGCCACCTGCAACCATGTGGTCTTGCACACATTCCTGTTTTCATCTTCCACGGTGGGGTCGAAAAGCGTGTGTTCCTGAACGTTGTCGTGGCGGATCACCACACTGCGCCCTTCCCAGTTGTCGTACAGGTATCGCTGGGCCAGGTACGGCACGTCGGCAGGGAAGGGTTTGCCCTCCAGCCAGTCGTACTGCCTGTCTTCAATTTCGCGTCCCCAGGCGTCGTGCACCAGTTCCTGGACCTGGAACAAAGCGTTGGGCCTTGTCGGGTCTATATGGCTCGCCAGCACCTGGTGCACGCGGCCCAAACCATCGAACCGCGTTTCAGTGATCACGGATGTAGGTGAGGTATAGCGCTGGCTCGCCTGCTCACCCTCTTCGGCACAAAGCGCATACTCATTACTGCGCACGGCTTCGCTGGCGCCACCCCCTGCCACGACTTCAAAGATCTTGCGGTGCAGTTTGTCGGTGACGATGCGTCTCTCTACCCTGTCCTCGTCGTTGCTCAGCACCAGTTCGCCAGAGAACAGTGAGTGCCCTTCGCTGGTCTGCATGCTGGCCTGGTCATGCCCCACGGTGTCATGCACCGTTTTCAGCACGGTAATTGGAGCCAAATCATGCAAGCGCTCGTCGTGCATCTTGTCCCAATCGAGCGTCTCGAACTGGTAGGCATAGTCAACAGTGCTTTCCAGCATTTCAGGCTGGCCCGGCTCGCCAAAGGCGGGGTTCGGGAAGCCCGTGGTGCGCTTTTGCAGGCGACCATGTTGCAATGGCTCTGCCAGTTGCACTTCTTCATTTTCCTGCTCGTGATAGTCATAGGCTGTGACTTTCAGTGTGCGATCGTTGTGGCTCAGTGTTTCGCTATGAAGGGCACACCAGCTTTCCTGCCCGGTCGCTTCGCTGCTGCTGGCCAGTACTTTGATTTGTTTGTACGTATGCGTCGTGACCAGTGTCTGGGCGTTTCCACCGTGCCCAGCCGCCGGTGTCACGGTTTTGGTGTGTAGGTCGCACACAAAGTTTTCAGCATTGCCTGGGTAACCCGCATCCCCATTCCGGTACCAACGGTTTGTCTCCACGACGCCGGTCGCTGCTTGCTGCATCAACACATTTCCGTGATCGTCGTACTCGACCCTGATGGTTTCCACGCGTTGACGGCCGCTATCGCGCAGCCGCCAACGGGTTTCGATTTTGATCGGGTACTGACAGGCGTTCACTTGCTCCTCGAAGCGCCCGGGCTTCAGGTTATATGTCGTGATTTTCTCTTCAATGAAATTGCCGATGACTTCAGTGTTGTCGGCGTTCAGCTTGGTGCCCCGATACACAGCTTCACGGGTGTTCAGGTGAAACTTGTTGAACTCTCGGACGGTGCTGCGTACGGGCCTTTCATCCACCCAGAGTGTCTCTGTGGTGGCATAGTCATAGTCGATTTCCTTGCGGAACAGGTTGTCCAGGCCATCGTCTATCCACTCCAGTGGTGCATTGCCACCCAGGAAGTTGTGACCGTTGCTGGAATAGGTGTAACGCGTGTCGATCGGGGGTTGCTTATTGCCTGGGTGCTGCACATGCTGTGTAACCCTTGGCAGGGGGTCCAGGCCCGAACCGATCGGGAACTGGTGGCCGTAATCATCGTATTTCAGTTCTTCGAAACCGCCCGCAGGGGTGTACACCGTGCTGATGCAATCGACATTCCTGACGCTGATATAGGAAAAACGCCAGCTCGCCTGGTTGTCGGTGGGCAGTTCGATGCGGGTTACCCGGTTGTTGGTGCCCAACACCATGGTATAGGTGGCGTTACCCGTGTCAGTTGGCATCCTCAGCTGCACATCACCGTTACGAACGGCCTCCAGCAGCGTGACGCCGCGCATGTCGGTGATCTTGGTCAACATCGGGAAGCCGTTATGGGTGCCGTATTCCAGGTTCAGCCAATGCCCCTGGCGGCTGAAGATGCGGGTCGGCACCGCCCTGCCATTCGTGCTTGAACCTTTTCGCTCGAGCACTTCCACCATGCCGGAGCGGTGCACCACCCGCCAGCGGTCTTCAGCGTCCTCATAAAGGTGGAACGTGTCGATCTTTTTCTCCGACATCGTCAACTGGTTGGTAGCGCCAACACGGCCGTCGGCTTTGAACGTTTCGCCATTGGCCAGGGAAATGATCCTGCGTTTCTGGGCAGGGTCGAACTCGGTGGTGGGCAGGCTCCAGCCCCTGCCAAAGCCGCGGTCCTGCGTGTTCAGTTGGCTGTAGCGTAGGTTCAATTCGATTTCAGGCGCCAACAGGTCACTGCCGTAAAACGCGGAGAGGGCGATTTGAAAGGAATAAAGGCCCGTTCGCGAGTCAACACCGCTCTGCATGTGATTGAAAAAATTGAAGGCATTGGAATTGATACTGGATTCAGTGGCCATGATGAAGAGCGCTCCAGGGGTGAGGTACGGGATGCATAAGCACGGACACTAGCAAACGGCATAACAGTTGCCACCTGTTAAAAGTGCTAGTTTCGGCAAGGCGGGCCAAGGTGTAAAAAATCCCCATCGAGATCAGCAGTTAAAACCAGTGCTGATCAAAGCAATTAATAGGGTGGGGATTAGCGAATGAAACTTCGCAAGCGGCATGGCGAGCAATCCGAGGGCTTAATGGCTTCAACTGCGGCGCTGCCGCGCCCCGAGATTCCGTTATTGAAGGGTGATTCGCTGAGTCTTGATGACTTAGGGGCTGAAGCGCTGAAAACGTACATCAAGTACCCAGGAATAGACCTGGGGCATTTCGTCGCTCCGCGCTTTTTCGGGTGTGGTGCACTGGGGGAAATTCACGACCGTGACCCAAACCCGCTGCCTGTGACTGATCTGGAGCCTGATGGCAGTTTCTTGATTGAAATAGATAATGGCCTGCTGCAAGGCCTGGACAAGGGCTATGCGTTCTATTCATACGCGCGAACCGATATTCGGGGTAACGTCATGCCAGGCCCGGCCCTGGAAGAGTCATCCGGCCGGCTGTTTTTTTATATCAACAAGCAAGTTGAGCCTGCTCTGATGTTGCCGCCGCCGCACTTTATGGACAGTGACGGTCTTGTAATTGACCTTGAACGCTTGAAGGGAGATGGCCGTGTTGTTACCACCCATTATCCCTTCATGACGGCGGGTGATAACGTTGTGCTTTCATGGAAAGACGAATTTGGTAATTCCGAAAATTACACCAAAGAGCTGGGTGAGGGCTCTGACGAGCCATTGGTTTGGATAATTGACGAAATCAAGTTTTTAATAGCCGGTGGGTGGTGCGAGCTGAGCTATACCGTCAACTATAAAAACGGTGGAATAAGCCAGTCTCCGGTCCAGCGCTTCACCATCAAGGAAAACGCGGGGCAGTCGCCAAGTTTGCCCCCCCCGGTAATACCGGGGCACAGTGGCGGCTGGCTCGACCCGGCCAAGTATGGGGACGGCTTACCGGTTGAAGTGGATGATTACGGCATTCGACACGGTGATGAACTGCTGCTTACGGCTGTGAGCAAGAAGGTTAGCCGACACATGCTGCGTATAGACCGTTCAATTCTGGATAGCAAGCGCTTGCGTTTTCTTGTGCCGGCGCAATGGTTGCAAGAACACATCGGTGAAGCGGTAAAGCTGACTTGGCAATGGGCCAGGGTGGGCGGGGCAGCCGACTCCACACCCTTGGATTTTGTCTTGAAGAAGCCGTTGGTTCTTAAGCCTCCGTTCAACCCGGATGCTACACAGCAAGAACCTGAGCCGGGCGAGGAAGTTGATCCAGAGATGGTTTCATTCGCTTTCATCAGCCCGAGTCTTTTGACGTTGGGGACAAAAATCCGAGTGCCGCAGGAGTCGGAAACCAATGATGGCAAGATAACCATGTACTGGGAGGGGTTTGGTACTACAGGTAAGTACCAAACCGATAAACCCACTGTCGGTAATCCCTGGGAGTTCCAGATTCCCCGTGCTGTGATACCTGCCAATTTTGGCAAGCGGGTCAAAGTGTTTTATACCGTTAAAGATGCTGATGATGGCGAGCAACGCTCACCTGCCTATGGCTTGAAAATTCAACCACTGACATCCGATGCTTTTCGAGCGGTTCAGTGCCCGGACTTTGCGACCTCGGACATTCCAGTGTCGCAGGTTATCGATAGTGTAACGTTTACGTTGAACAGTAATAGCTGGCTTTTCTTCGCGCAGGGCCAGATTGTACGCGTTTATGTTACGGGGAAGTCAAAGCCGGGCGAGCCCTCCTTGCCAGAAGAAGTGATACGCGATGACAAGCCAGTCTCTGCGGATGAATGGAATGAGGGTTGGTTGCGAATGAGCCTGAGCAAGGAGTATCTGTTGAAGCTTGAGGAGAATACTCATTTCCATGTGTACGTAAAAGTCAGTTTCGATGAGGGTACAAGCTTTGTTCAAGGCCGGACTGCCGAGTTCAAGGTAGTGCCTTGAATTCCAGGTCTTGCGGCAAGTGTTGGTTAGATGACTCGTGATCGGTGAATGTCACTGATTTGTTATTTTTGTGAGGATAGAACCATGGCTGAATATAGCTTTGAACAATTGTATGCGTGGCTGCTAGAGGAAAAGCGCAGCCTGAAGTGGGGCATGATTTCTTTCATGGACAGGGAAAAGCTGAATCGTCTGCTGCTGCAGGTTTACATTCGTCGGTTCAAAACAGACTCTTACCTCAAGCCCTTGACCGGGAGTATCGAGAATGGCCCGGACCGGCGTTTTGCACTAAACCAATTTACCCTGGATTGGCCGCGATTGGGCTTCCTGGGCGGGGACGCCAACGATTCCACCGCGCGCTTGACCACACAGGTCATGTCGGGAACACAGTTGGGTTTGCGTAACGCAGCCGGGGAGTGGGAAGTTCGGGAAATACGCGAAACCAGTCCGCTGCTGGGGCCGGAACTTAACCTGAAACTGCTACTGGCCAACGTGCCCGGCGTGGTAGGTGAAGAGGGGCGCGTGCGACTTGACTTGAAAGAAAGCTCCGACTTCAGCATTAACGTATCAGACGACCCCGGTGAGCAACGGCTGGTGGGTGAGTGGTTCAAGCAAAAGTTTGACGGGCTGGAGGCCCCAGAACGTGTGTTTACGCTTGGCCAGATAGAAGCAGGTGGTGATCCGTTACTGCGCGCCAAATCGTTTGCCTTGCGCACGCAGGCACGCAAGCGCGACCCAGACGATGACGAAGGCGCGGTACTGGCCATGGTGCGCTTTGAAGGGGATGAAGAAGGGAACATCCCTGGAAATGATTTTCGCTACCTCCTTCCCAATGACATGTCCTATGACGCGACGGTGTTGGTTGAACCCTCGCGAATCATGTTGGCACAGTTGGTCGAATCCCTGAAAACGGTCGTGCGTGGCGTCGAGTTTGACGTTGTTCACGACGAAGAGGGCAGGCTAGTAGGGGCTGTGGCTAAAAGTGGAGAGATGAGCATTGCAGCGCAGACGCTAGAGCATAAATTCACCACAGACCCAGATATGCTCGGGCGAACACTGAACGTGACCTTTAAGGTCTTCATGGATGAGGTTGTAATTAAGCTTGATAAGGTTTTTAAAGTTTCGATCAATGATGATGAGGTAGAGATCGAGTGGCACGTTACAGGTGTAATGGCCATTGAGCCGATATCTCTTGATGATGACACAGGGATGATTGGCAGGACGTTGGATAAAGATTGGGTAGATACTTCTGAGTTTTACCGGCGCACTCAGGATGATTTCAGCTATAAGTTTATTTGTTCATATGAGCTTGATAGTTCAGGTGTTGCCTTGAAGTTTGTTGCTTTGAATCTGGAGGAGATTCATGCGCCGGCGCCTGTGATTGGAAATATTAAATTTCCCGAGGTGCCACCAGTTGATCAAGATTACTGGATTATTGTTAATCTCATGATGTTTTATCTTTCGTTCATGATTGTTCAGATTCACAGTTTTCTGCACGCTGTATTCAGCGCGGTTGAGGGTGTAGAAACCCCAAGTGTTGAGGTGCTCCTGCGTGAAGCGTTTGAGACAAATTTTGAATTTACCAGCCCCCTCCGTGAATTGGTCGATAACACCATCAAGCTTAATTTTGGCAATGCCCTTATCAGCCAGTCTCTTTACGCTCCTGGTGATCTCGTCTTCTTTGGCGCTGTCAATCCGACCGTAACCGCGTTCGCCATCGATCCCATGCAACATACCCTGGTGGCGGGAAGCGCGCCCTTGCAGTTCAACACGGTCCCGGCGCACCCCGGCCTTATTCGCTGGACGTGCGAGCCTGTACTGGATTCTGTTTCCAACGGGCAGATTGGTTCGATCGATGAACATACCGGCTTGTACACACCGCCGGCTGCCTCGGATTTCGATGGCGACTTTGTACGGCTGCGTGTCAATGCGCGGCACATAGACACCGACTTCAGCAGTTCGGCACTGATGACTGTCTTGAGGTCGGGTTTGCACATCAGTCCGCTCCTCTATGTGACACAGGTCAACAGCACGCCCCCCACGGTCAACTTGCGAGCCGGCTACCTGGGTGATGTAACGAACTTGAAGTGGGAGCCGCCTCAATATGGCCAGTTGGCCGCCGACGGTAAGACTGCAGTTTATACCCCCCCTGCAGTGATGCCCCCCCTGGATGGCTACCCTGACGAGCTTGCCTCTTTCGCGCTCGATAAAATTACGCTGAGTGATTCCACTGATGGGGAGACCGCGCGCGTCGCATTGGTAATCACCGAAGGCAATGCGGGGCTGCCAATGAAAATTACGCGTGAAGTGGATGTTGCGGCTGGCACTGTGCAATTGAAAGCCAAGGTGGGTAACGTTGAATTAACTCCGGCTCAAGCCCAATGGAAAGTAGTGTACGGCTCAGGTGTCATCGACCCCAATACCGGTATCTATACCCATGATGCGTCCAGCAGTGATCCATTTGCTGTGATATCAGCAACGCATGATACGGTTTATTACGGCGTTTCTCACCAGTATGTAGTGCAAACTTTGCCCCCGGCGAGGCTGGAGGATGCTGTGCGCGGCGTAGGTGCTTTCCAACTGCCCAAAGTATAAAGGAAGATTCGTCATGAGCATGAACAAACCGTCATTGCTGGGTGATTGGTTGGTCGATAACCCGGACCTGATGAAATGGGACAGTATTACGGGCGTGTGCCTGACCGCAGGCAATACCGCGCTTCGGCAAACCCATGCCACCCATCTAAGCCAGGGACACGAAATTACAGATTTATCTGGCCAGCTTGAAATCGACATGAGCGATATCGTTTACCACTTTGCAGGGTACCAGTTGTCAGGGCCACAAGTGGACATTAATCGCGCGAGTTACGAGAGCACCCGGTTGGAAATGGTGGCCAACTTGCATGGTGGAACCCTGGTCATGACCGAAGGCGGCAATAAAGTCCTCAGCCTATCCGAGCATGATGCGCTACAAGGCCTTGAGCTTAAACAACAAGCCAGCGCAGATTTCAAGAATGGCGCATTGGTGCTGGATGTGTCCAAAGGCGAAGACATGCGCCTTGCAGTGAGTGAGCACGACAGCGAACAACTGTTGGCGGGTGACTGGTTGCGTCAGCAATTGCCAGTAGAAGCCGAAAAACTTGAGTACCCGCTGGTCAAGGGGTTGCAGGGGCAACCGGAGCTTGAATTGAGGGTTGCCCAGCTTGCCACACAGGCGGATGCCCAGGACAAGGGCGACACCTTGGTCGTGTTTGCGTCTTCGCAGTATGGCAGTGCGGGGGACTTGCCCAATATCAATGGCGATTTCCCACGTCTGCTGCCAGACCCGCCTGAGCCAGAAGATGCGGTGCAGTTGCTCAGTGCACGTGTGCTACACCGTAATGCCTTCCTCGCTGGTTTCACCCAGCTGTTGGACGGGGGGCGTTTCAGCTACCGCAGTGAAGACGGGCGGCTTGTCGAGGTGGTTGCTGAAGCGGGCATCTTGCAGATACCGCCTACGAATTATGAGTCCCAAGGATATATCTTTGCCGCCAAGCCCTTCCAGATAGGCGCGGCAGGTGGGGTTACAGCCACTTTCGAGCTGGACCTGATCACCTTGCAGTGGCATGGCGAGGCCACGATTGACTTCAGCTGCCTAGCCAAGGGTGAAGAGGTACCTTCGGAGTTCAATGCGGATTTTGCCCTGTCGCTGCGACACCGTTTTTATTTGCTACCCAACATTGAAAACGATCAGGGCTTGCTGGAAGGGCAGTTTTTCTCCCCCTGGCCGGAAGCACTGGAAGCCCATGCCCGGCGCGGCCTTCCCGAGGGTGATGAATACGAGGAACTGCGCTTGCAGGCAGGGGACTTTGCGGCCTACGCGGTGAAGCGGGCAATCCTGCTGGCGATTGCAAAAAAACTCAACCCTGCAGCCCCGGAGCAGTGGATGGAAGCGCTGACAATCGGGGGTGGCCATACCATAAAGTTCAACCCTGCCGACCTGGCGTTTCCCGGTGCGCTGTTGGCTTCGGGTTCGCTGAGCCACGATGCTGCGTTTCGCATTCGCGATGACGATGTGAATGTGCTCGCGGGCGGCTTCCATGAATTCATAGTGGATAACCCGCACAACGAGGCGCTGACCTGGACATTGGAAACCCTCCCTGGCGGGCCTTCCGACCCTGGCAGCTTCGTCGATGGCAAATTCCGGGCACCTCCTGCGCACACCTTGCAGAGGCGCTCGGGGCAAGTGCTGGTGATCGCCTCCAACGAGGCGGGCCAGAGAAGCGTTGCCGTCGTTACGGTGCTGCGCCAGCCACTGACGGTCAACCCATTCATCACCGTGATGCAAGCCGGCACACAGCGCCTTTTGAATGCAGGGGTGCTGGACGAAGCGTCCCTCGAAACCAAACCGCTGAAATGGACGATGGTCAATCCTGACCCTGAGTACAGCGGCGAGAAGTTGGAAGAAGACCAGGGGCGTCGTTGCCGCTACATGGCCAAGGCAGCCGATTCGAACGAAGAACAAACCTATTGGGTGGAATCGTTTGAGGTGGAGCTCGAAGAGCCCGCCGGCAAGCAGGCCGTACATGTGCTGGTTACCCTGCGGCAGCCCATGCTCAGGGTGAAGTTGGCCACTGCACCAAAGCGCGATGGCAGCATGCAATTTGAGGCTTACGTAGGTTCGAACAAAGACCCGGTGGCCGCACAGTGGCGCCTGGCAGTGGGGACGGGGCAAATCGACCCTGACACCGGCCTGTACGTGCCCGCGCAGAGTGGGCCGCAATCCCCCGGCATTGTGGTGATTGCCTCCCATGAATCAGAGGGGTACGGGCGCTTTGAAGGGCACCTGATCATGCCCTCGCAGCCCGACCGCTTTACTGCCTTGTGCCAACAGATGCTGGCATCGAAGACGCGCTCGGTATGACCCACTCGCGTTCACTGACAGGAGAATGACATGTCAAACCCCATTTCCTATGTGTTGCAGCGGATGGACAAGCGTCCCATTACCGAAGGTTGGGGGGCCGTTGCGGCGTTCAGCCGCGCGCGCCTTAACGAGGTGCTGCTCGAGCAATACAAACAGCGTTTTAGTGCGTTGAGTTTCGTTCCGCTGTTCAATGCAGACGTCGACCATGAAGACCATATCCGCACACAAAGCGTGTTGCGCGGGATCGAATTTGGCCCGCCGCTGCTTTCATTTGCCAATGCGTCGCTGGAGAACTCCACAGCACAGCTGACCTTCCCTATCCTGGCCGGGGTCTACAGGCGTCAATCGCCATTGGCAGAAAACCTGCAGACGCGCTTCATCATCGATGCGTCCATGGGTTATTCGCTGATGATGAACGTCGACCTCAAGCTGGTGACCGGCGAGATCGACCGGCGCGGGAGGGTCACGCTGGACCTGGCGGAGGCGTCCAGTTTCAGCTGCAACCTGGGGGGTGAAGACGAGCACCTCAATGGCCTGATCACTGCCGCCATGCTGGATTGGTTCAAACGGTTACCCGCGCACCAAGGCCAGTTCGAATTGGGCATGATTGACTTCTCAGGCTACTCGGCTTTGTCGCCCGTCAACTTCACTATCCTGACCCAGCCGGCGCCAGGCGCCAAAGTCTTGGGGGCGGACAATTATGGCGACGGTGCGGTACTCACCTTCATTCAGTTGCGGGCAAATACGCAGCCAGGCCAGATACCAAAGTCGTTTCCCTACCTGATTCCCGATGACCTGGACGAAGACGGAAGCGAGCTTTATTCGGCGACCATCGTTGTGGACAAAGCCCTGCTAGGCCATGTGAGTGACGACAATCTGGATGTTCTGGCATCGATACTGTTCGGGACGTTGCACAAGTTCGAGGAGCGCGAACGGCATACCCCGCACGACCTCGCAGTGTTTGGCAGCATTGTCGCTGTACCCCCGTTATATACCATCGACTCGCCCACCACTACCGTGCCTGCGGGCGGATCAGTCAAGTTTACCCTGCGCGATCAGGCAGGGGAGGAGGTGCAAGCCAGCCAATGGTATGCCCGCAGCCGCCAGAGCCATTTGGCGGTGGGCGATGGTGAAATCGGCCCTGATGGTCTTTACCAGGCTGTTGGGCTTGAGGATATTGGCCATCACAGCCTGACAATCTTTATTACAGCCGAGCTTGATTCTGACGATGGTAAAGAAACGCATCGCGTGACCACCCAACTGATCGTGCAGTTCGAGCAGGTTCAGATCGCGCCGCGGGTGGGTGTGTTTGCCGCGCGCACGCCGATTGCACTGAGCGCGGCCATGCCGGGGGGCAATATCGAGTGGTCGCTGCTCGGAGATCCGCGCGGTCAGCTTGCGCAGACCCACGGCCACCGAAATTCCTATACCGCCGAAAAGGCGGCCAGCCGGCGCCAGCTGACTGTCCAGCAAGTGCAAGCCACAGGCAGCCAGCAGCGTATGTCGACACTGGTCATGCTCAATGGTTTGCAATCGATGGTCATCGACCCTGTACGTGCAACCGGCCTGAAGCCAGGTGAGGTCGTGCCGCTGATAGAGCGAGACCCGGAATTACTGCCAGACGCACGTCGGCGCTGGAAACTGATCGGCCCGGGTACCCTGGATGGCGAAGGTAACTATATCGCCCCTTCAGGTGAAGAACAGGGCGCCAGTGTCGTGACCTGCGAGTTGGTGGAGAATGGCGTGGTGCTGGCGTCAGGCTACAGCTTGCTCGAATTTGGCGAAGCGCAATTGGTGGAAGAGGGCACCTGGATCAGGTTGAAGAGCTATACCATCACCGTACCGGGAGGGACCGAGCAAGGTGCCAAGGGCGAACTGCTGAGGAACGGGTTCCAGTCTTTACGGCTGCAGGTAGTTATCGAAACCGAGCCTGTGGATGGCCAGTACTATAAATTGACTGCAGACGAACGCGCCACCATCGGCTTGACCATCAAGCAAGATAAACAGGAAGTGGCTTCGCTGCCTGATCACAACAACCCCAGTGGCGGCTTGGATGCAGCCGACAAGAGAGTTTGGGGTATCCGTCGTGTGGCTAACCGTTTTGATTTGGTGTATTCGCAATTGGCCGAGGCGCTTCCTGCCAGAAACGAAGAAGCGATAACCCGGCAGGATCTCTACCTTCATACCAAGGCGCGGGCAGGGCAGGCGACCACCTTCTACAGTATGTTCTTAGCCGACGCGGGGGGGCCCTATCAATCCGATGATAACAGCGGCAGCGTGGGGGCCACGATTGAAATAACGCCCAAATCACCTCCTGTCTTCGGGGAACAAAACTATTCCTGGACGCGCGTGCGTGTAGAAGGTAGTACGGGTCTCCCGAACGAACCCGGTGACCCGGCGTTCGATTATAATTTGGTAACGCAGGATTACTGGATACTCAAGTTGATTAACAGCAGCTTCGAAACCATCGAGTTTCTGGCGCGGAACGCATCGGACCCCCATATCAGCACTTCCATGATTCGTTGGGAGTCCGAAAACAAAAACGAGGTAATGTTCAGTTTTACCGGTTCTATCTTCCGGGACAGCGAAGCCAAGGACGCCGCTAAATGGAATTCAGGGGAGGCTAATAGCGTCCCTATCGACTTTGATGAGAACTTGTCAAAGCTCATGGCCAACCGAGAGGAACTGAAAAAAACAGTATTTGACGATGTTTTTGAACAGGGTACCTTGGTAATCACTAATCATCGGGTGATGGATTTCGACTACGTCGGGGGAGAAAACGCTACGCGTGATCAACTTTCGAGATCCCTGGTGGTTTTGCTACGGGATCGACAGGGTAATGCCCATTATCGGCGCTTCGCCTACAGAGGCCCCACTACGCTCGGTCATCGAAACTACATCGACCATACTTTGTTCACGCCAGTTTGAGCGGATGGGCCGCCTGCTGCGCGGGCGGCCTGTTAAATATATTGAAAGGAGTGTAATCATGAAACTCTGCCAGTCTGCGTGGCGCGTTGGTATGCTCTCGGTTTTGTTGTCAGTGGTGACAGGTGTTTATGCACTTGACAATCCTTCTGAGGCGAAAAGCACGGCACAAGTGTATTTTGCGGGTGGTAAGGATGAGGTTGATTCTGGAAACACCTGCTCAATCGAAATCGAACCGGGTGGAATTGAATATAATTTTCCGAAAAATGGTTGTAAAAACGACGATATGTATTGGTATCGAGTTGAGAACGCCCCGTCGGGTACATTGATTACACTGTACTCCGAGGAACATTGCCCCAAAAAGTCGTGGTGGTTCAAAATTAGAACATATATACAGCCGACAACGACCGCCTGGCGAAAGATTGCAGATTTAGCGCCAGCCCCAGAAAAGTCTATTATTACAAGCGGTATTCTTCTTGATAAAAAAGAATATGAAGCTGGTCAGCAAGTGGGCGGTAAACTCTCTTGCGTGTATATCGACCTCTAATCCCGAGCTACTCCAAGGAGAACGATGATGTCCGATGAACGTTCGGTGCATTCCAACGCCTTCAACTTCATGAGCCACTTGACGGGCGGCGTCGATTCACGCACGGGCTTGTACACTTTCACCGCCAAGCTTCGCAGCATTTCGGGCAACGACCAGTCGGGGCCCGAGTTTGACGTGACGTTGCGCTATAGCCCGCTCAGCCTTGCCGACAGTGGTTTTGGTACAGGCTGGAACCTGCGCACCACCGAATTCGACCCTGCCCAGAACCGCCGGATCATTTCCCTGGCCAATGGCGAAACGTTCAAAGCCGACGGCCGTGCCGGCGCTACCAACCAGTTGACGATGTCGGAGAAAAAGATCGACACGTTCCACCTTTATGAGGACGCTGAAGACCGCTGGCGGGTGGTGCACCGCTCCGGCGTGGTGGAAGTGCTCGAGCGAAAAGGTTCGAGCCCGTACGTCAGGGCAGTGCCGACCCGCATCTTCAGTCGCCAGGGCCATTGGCTGAACCTGGAATACGGCACCCATAACGGTTTTCCGATGTTGACCAAGATTACCGACATGCGCGATGTCACCTTGTTGGAAGTCGTTCGCAATGACAATGTGCAGTTGACGATGCCGACAGACACGGGTATCGCCACCTATACCCTGGTGTTGGGTACCGGCAACCGGGTGGACCGCATCGAACTGCCCATCGACAACCCGGTGGACCGCGCCGGGCTGCGCATCGAAAAACCGCCGAGGTGGGGCTTTACGTATAGCCGCATCAGAGATATCTATTGCATCAGCACGGTCTACACCCCTTCGGACGGTAAGGATGAACTCACCTATGGTGATGGCGGCCACCAGTTCCCGATCGGTTCGGGCCTGGACCCCCTGCCAAGGGTTACACGGCATGTGCAGCACCCAGGCCATGAGCAACCTTCGATCGACACGCGTTATACCTATTCCAGCAACGGTTACAACTTCCTGGGTGGCAATGCACCGCTGACCTGGGTAAACGATGGCCTGGACAATCTGTTCCGCCAGGTTATCGACTATGACTATGCCACCACAGAGACACTCTGGGTTGATGAAAAGCCCGTACGCAGCACCGTCCGCGAGTTCAACAAGTTCCACCTGCTTACCAGGGAAACGACCTATGTAGGTGAGGCGCTGAATGCCGACGAAACCGAAGTTATCGGCAACCAGATCAAGGAAGTCCAGACGGGGTATAACCTCAAGCCTGGCGCCCTGTTCAAGGAGCAGCCAAAGTATTGTCAATTGGTCCACAGCATCGATACGTCCTGGTGGTTGAAGGACGACCCGTCCGCCAGGTTCACGTTGGCGGAAGCCAGCACCTACGACGATCACGGCAACCTGAAGACGCATAGGGCCGTCACTGGTATTGAAGAGACTTACACTTGGTATGAGGCAGAAGAGCCGGGCTTCCCAGGCCATGCAGAAGGCTTCGTTACCTACCTGAAGGAAAAAATCCAGAAGCCGGCAGCCGGCTATCCCGGCAGTGCTGCGGTTCGCACCACGCATTACACCTATCAGCAGTTGCCAACGCTGACCAGTGCCCAACCGCATACCCAGCAACAGAACTGGCTGGAAGTGCAGGTCGAAACCTATACCAGTGGCAATGAAACAAAAGCTACACACCATGCTTTTGAGCAGGCTAAGGATGAAACGGGCAATGAGGCTGATAAACCATTGCAACATGGTCGCCTCAAGAGCCAGCAAACGCGCTACCCGAACCCGAAAAAGGGTGAACCGAACGAACCGGACACGCTCGACACCCTGATGGCGCATACTTACACCTTCGAAACACTCAGCTGGGATGCTGCCGAGGGTCGGGGCCCCTTGGTCAAGGGCACCATGAAAGTGCTGCAGGACAAGCAGCTACTGACTGGCTACGACGGCACCAACAAGGAAATCAGAGTGCAGCGCTCCCTGGCATCGGGAGAAACGGTGCTCAGCCGTGATGAAACCAATACGGAAATCATGACCGTATGGGACGCACTGCTGCGCGTCGAGCGGGAGATTGTCAGCCCGGGCAAGGAAGAAGAGGCGTTTAAACGCTACGAATATCAACTGAGCAACGACGAGGGCGTTCAGGCCACCCAGACACAATACGATGTGAAGGGTGTGATGACTGTGGCCTATTTCGATGGTGCCCATCGCACGATCAGGGAAGAACGGGAAGACCCGGACAATGGTCTGCCCAAAGGGGGTACCAAACCCATCTACACGGCCCGGTTCGACGCATGGGGCAGGTTGCTGGAAGAGACTGAAATTGACTGGCTCAAGGGCCGTGACCTGCCTTTGAAAAGCGGCTACAAGTACGATGCCTGGGGTGAGCAACTATGTGTCGTCGGCCCTGATGGCGTAGGCGAGTTCGCGCAAACCAACCCGATCGGCGATGGAGAAACCGGCCCGATCAAACGCGAGTGGCGGCAGAAGGTGCTGGACGCTGAGGGGAACGAACTGGAAAACGGCGCCAAGACCGGGGTCACTGAAACCCAGCTGAACCGCTTTGAGTTGCCTGTGCAGGTTCGACGGTGGGTGAAGGAGAAGCCGACTGATGAACAGGAAACCGTACTCAAGAGCGAGACGCTGACCCAATACGATGGATTGGGTCGCAAACATCAGGAAGAGTCAGGGCTGGGTAACGCGGAGCAAAAGCAGAGAGAAAAATTCACCTACGATGGTTTCGATCGCCTGCTGGCTCATGAACTACGTAAGGATGAGGTTGTTTACAGAACCTTTGCGGCACACACCGACAAGGATTTACCCATCACCATTCGGGTGAATGACCTTGAGCTGCTGGGTGAGCAACACTTCAACGGCCTGGACCTGATGGATTGGTCGAAAACCGGTGGCCGTTTACAGGAATATGAATACAAGACGGGTGAGCTCAAACCCAACAAGGTAAGCACGCCATTGGGTGTTATCGAATACGATTATCGTCCCTACCTGACAGAAGAACCTGTGCTACGAAAACTGGGGGGCAAAGAAGCCAATTATGTGTTCGACAAGCAGAACGCACGCCTGGAAAGCTGTGTCGAGGCCCAAGGGCAATCGATTTCGCGCACGTACTACAGCACGGGTGAAGTACGCGTTGAAACGCGTGGTGAATACGAAATGGAGTATGGCTATAGCTACAGGGGGCGAATGGAATCGTACCGGGATGTGCTGAGCCAGACCCAGATCAATGAATACGACAATGTGGGTCGGCTTGATACCACCACACTGGGAGACCTGTCGAGCCAATTCGCATACGACGACCTGGGGCGTACAGCGAGCTATGCAACCACTGATGCATCAAGCGACCCGGTCAATACGCTTAAAACGACGTTGGAATATGATGACCTGGAGCGCGAGCGTTCGCGAACGTTCACCTTCAGCCAAGGGCCCGAGCAAGTACTTACCCAGGAATATGACGAATTTGACCGCATCATTGAACGCGTTCTTGCAGAAGGCCCTGCGACACCGCCCACCGTGCTGCGTAAAGAAACGTACAGGTATGATTTGCGCGGTCGGCTGGTCGATTATACCTGCGAGGGCGACCTGTGCCCAATTGACCCTCATGGCAAGAAGATAGCCCGCCAGGTGTTTGGCTTTGACGCGGTGGATAACATTCGTCAGGTTGTGACGCAATATGACGGCGGTGGGCGTAATCTGGCGATCTACCATTTCACAAACCCTGCGGATCCTGCTCAGCTTTCAGGCATTGAAAACAGAGTCGACGATCTTGAGCCCACTCATACAGAGCTTTTTTACGATGAAAATGGCAACCTGACACACGACGAAGCTGGTCGTATTCTGGAATATGATGCGCTCAACCGTCTGATCAAGGTGACAGACCCTGAAAAAGGGGAGTGCCTGTACGGTTATGACCCGCAGAATATTCTGAGTTCGACCGAGAGTGAGGCTTGATACTGCAACCTGAACCTGGATCAATCCGGCGCCCAAGTCCTTAATGGACGTTGGGCGCCTTTTTGTCCGCTCGGTTCAACGGTAGCGAAGGGTGAAGTTCAAAGCGCCGAACGCGTCGCCGGCAACGACTGCGCTGGCCTCGTCAGTCTGGTAGAAGCGTGCGCCAAAATTCAGCACGGTGGTGTTTTCCTGGATCGGTTGGAGGTGCTCTTCCCGTTGCAGCGGTAGGGGGGTACCGTCATCTTTCAGCACCTGGATGCCAACCCCTTCCGCTGTGGAGTCAGTGGTGAGCGTGAATACGCCGTCCAGCCCCGGTACGGGGGTCGACCCCTTGGTGGGTTCGAGTTCGATGGTTGCCATGGTCAGTCCCCCCGGGTCTGTCTTGCAGTTGCTCAGGGTAATTGAAAACGGCACGGTCGCTGTTGTGGTGCCTTTGCCGACGAAATGTGATTTGTCCCATGTCTGCAGCTCTACGGGGGTGTCGCTTATCGGGTCGCCGATGAGGGCGCATTGGGTTTGCAACACCTGGGCCTGTAACCGATAGCGCAGTACCAGGCCCAAGCCTGTGGCATCGAAATGCCCGGTGAACAGTTCGGTGTCTATCGTATGCTGGCCGGGGGCAATATCCCCCGTTTTGACCAGGGTGACCTCGCTCGTGATACCGCTGAGCTTGAAGCCCCCAAGCTGGTTGTTGGCCTGCATGGTCGACCGCATCGGGATGAAAGGGTTGTGTGGGCCACCCTCTGGCATGAAGAAAGTGGGGACTGCGCCGTTGAAAGGTGCCCGTAGCCGGATGCGCGCGCCGACCCCGTCGATGTTGGTTTTCAGGATATAGCCATCGGAGGGCTCACCTTCAACGGGGGGGAGCGGGTCGGGAAATACATCCCTGGCGTTCATGTCGAAACGCCAGAGTACGTCGCCATCGTTGAAGCAGAGCAGTTCCGAGCGTGGCATGGACTGGGTATACGAGGACAGGTTGGGTGTGCCGATGGCGCTGCCTGGCTCGGCGTTCGCAGGGACATGCATCACGCCGCTGAGTATGCGCGTTATGGTCATTGGCTGGCTGCCGACGGTCCAATTGCAGCGGTCGGCGGCGTGGGCTTGATAGCTGCTGAGCAGCGCTATGGGCAGCGCCCAAGGCATGAGGCGTTTCATTCGCAGTTCCTGGTGTTGAGCGGCCGTTCTGGGCACGAGTTGCATGGCGAGAAAGGCGCGGGTGAAGTCATTCACATGTCAGCGATAGCACGCGATAGCCTTGCTGTTGAGCAATGGTCTGCGGGTCCAGCGCGAAGCTGCAGCGGTTTTCGGACGCTTCGCCCCAGCGCGCTTCGAGGCGCTGCAGGCCGTCGGCAACAGACACCATCACGCGGCCTGCCGGGCCGATCATGCCCAACACGTTTTCATTGGCGTCGTGGAGCTGGCTGCCAAAGGGCAAAGGCTGCTGGTCTTTGGTGGCAAGGGTCAGCACCACACGGTTGGCGCGACGGGCCTGGAACTGGGTTTTGATGACTGCGCCGCGGCGAGGTATGGCATTGGCGATGCCGTTGCTGATCTCGACCTCCGGGTTCAGCCGGTCGGTGTCGAGCACGAGCTGGTTCAGCCGGTAGGGACGCAAATGGGGAACCAGGGCATAACCTTTGGTGTTGGTGCGCACGGCGCCGTGGCTCTGTAACCCCACGTCAGCGGTATCGGGGACATGCAGCAGACCAATGGTTTCGCCCAGGTAGGGCCCGAATTCCAAACCATCAGCGTGCAGCAATGCCGCGCCACTCATATTCAGCGACAGGCTGCTGTAGTCATCCGATACCGAGAGGCCGGCGCCGAGGGTTGCCTGAGGTGCCTGGTAGGCCACGGAAAGGCCGGCGCTTTGTTGCCGCTGTTCGCTGGATGCGACTGTGGCATTGTAGCTTACGCGGTCCACTTGGCCGTTCAACGCTGCCCGCTGCGAAGTACCGTGGGCAGAGCTTTGCAAGTCAAGGCTTAAACTGCTGCTGCGGCCGAACTCCAGCGGCAGGGATACGCTCAGGCCAAACTGACGGTCACTGCCCGAACTGTTTTGCGTCAGTGATTGCGACCCGTAGAGGTTGTAGCTGACGCCGTTGTGCGAGGTGTTGAAATTGAGTTGGAACTGACGCTGGCTATCGCTGCGTTGCCAGTAATCCTGCTGCGAAAGCGTAAGGCTGAGTGTGCTGCGCTCGCCCACACGCTGGTTGATCGAGCCCTCTATTCGGCTACGCCGGCTGCCCAGGAACAATCGGTCGCTGCTGCGCTGGCTGACCCACTCGTCGAAGTCTCGATAGCCTTGGGTGGAATAGCGATACCCGGCAAAGCGCAAGTGTGTGCCGTTGTTGAAGGCTTTGCTGTATCTGGCGCCATAGCTCATGCCTTGCAGGGAATGATGTTCCATGGGGGCGATATCGCTGCGTGCATGGGTGATATCGAAGGAAATCGCCCCAATTGTCCCCAGGTCCCGTGCGATGCCGATGGCGCCGGCGGTGTAGCCTTGGCTGGCCATCAAGCCGCCATACAGGGTGGCATTCCAGACCATGCCCAAGGCCATTGTTCCTTGCCACAGCAGCGGGTCATCTTGGCTTTGGGCCGGGTTGTAGCGGCCCAGCGTGGTGCTGTAGCGCCAGACCCCGGGACGAAGCAGGTTGGTAATGCTGGCATAGGGCTGGATGAACCGCCGCACCTGGCCATCGGCTTCGGTCAGTACCACCTCCAGCTCGCCCGTGGCGCCCACGTTCAGGTCGTCGATAGCGTACGGGCCAGGGCTGACATACGTTGAGTAGATCGGGTAGCCGTTCTGCCACACTTCGAGTTTGGCGCGCGATTGCGCCACGCCGCGCAGGGTGGGGGCATAACTGCGCATCGCGTCAGGCAGCATGTCGAAATCGGAGGCAAGACGCACGCCGGTGACTGGCACGCTGCGGAATATGTCGCTGCTGGTGAAGGTTTCGCCCAGCGTGATGTTGCCCCAACTGCCTGGCAGGTCGTGCTGGGCGTAGGTGTAGGAACGGTCCCAGGTTTGCCGGCCCTGCTCGTCGCGGCGCCAGGACTGGTTGCTGCGCAAACGCCAGCCGGCGAGGTTGATGCCGCTGTTCAGGAACAAATCCTGGCTGTTCTGGCTGCCGCGTCCGCGGCTTTGGCTTTGCTGCGTGGCCGCCTGGTAACTGACGAAGGCGGCCGGTATGCCATCTTCCCAGCGCGCCGGGTCTACCTGGCCTGCCATATCGCGCTGCAGTGCGATTTGCGGTATGGAAATAGCCAGTTGCAATAGGCTGGCATCGAAGTCGACGCGTGCGCCCGGCACCAGCCTGGGCAGGTCGAGGCAGGCGTTTTCAAGTGTGGTGGGGTCAGAAATGGCATCCAGTCGCAGCCCCAGTTCGGCCATCAGGCCGGGGGGCAGGCACGGCTGCAATTGCCCATCCCCGGCTGGCGGCTCGAACGCAAGTTCATGCACGCCGGCGGGGCTCAGGTTGACCAGCACTTGCACGGGATAGCGCCCGGGCGGCAACTCTTGCTGTTCGGACAGCGCGTGCAGGGCCTGAGCGGCGTTCGTCCTGGGCTGCCCAGGGGACAGGTACAGAAAGCTTGCCTCGAACTCGGCGCCTACCGGTGGTGTGGGTGTTGCCAGCACCTTGCCGGACGCCAGGCAGAGAACCATTGGGCAAACGTGGCGCAGGCGAATACGCCTGCACCCGTGGGGTTGCAGGATCATTGTGGTTCCTTCAGGAGTGGCCGGAGGTCAGGGGGTGTCGTGCACCGGAAGCGTCAGCGGTTTGCTGATGCCGCCGTAGTCATTGATCACCGCTACGATGGCCTGCAAGCCGGGGCCTTCCAGGCTGGGGGGCAGCAGGTAGCTGAGCTCGGACATGGGGGGCACCATGTCTACACCCGGCAGGGCTTCCTGTTGCTTGCCCTTGACCAGGTCCAGCCGGTTGAAGGTGTAGTGATAGGGCGTGGGGTTGTGCAAAGTCAGGTGTGGGCGGCCGTCGCGCAGGGTTCTGACCAGGCGTAGCTCCTTGAGCCTGTGCTCCGGATTACCTTGAACCTGCGTCGGGCGGTAGAACAATTTAATCCGCGTGCGCAGGGCAATGTTCAGGGTGTTCTGTTTACCGTCGATGGCCTGGGGAATTTCTTGCAGGTTGAAAAAGAACAACGATTCGCGGTCCTGGGGCAGGTCGTTTGGCAGGCCGCTGATCTGAACCGACTGGTCCTTGCCTGCAGCCAGCCTGAACAAGGCCGGGGCGGTCATGAGCGGTACGGCCGTGGTGGTGTCATCGGCCTGGGTATTGACCCAGGTCTGGGCGGCGAAGGGGCGCTGGCTGGGGTTGGCAACTACCACCGAAGCGCTGCGCTGACTGCTTTCGTAGATGATGCGCGTGCTGCTGATGGTAAGGGCGGCCTGGGCGCTGTTCAGCAAGCTGGCCAGAAGCAGCAGGCAACCGCCCAGCATCGTCGAAGTGCGGGTGACGGGGAGCATGGAAAATGACCGATTTTGAGTGACAGTGGGATCCAGGTGCGCGAAGGCACCTGGCAGGGCATCAAGGCAGCGTGATACTGAAGTTCACATCTGCGTTGGCATCACCATCGGTCACTGTGCCGGTCTTCAAGTACGAAGCGTAGAACTTGAGGTCTGTTACGCCTGTGGATGCAATGTCGTACTCCTTGGATGGCGTTCGCGGAGCGACATTTCCCAACATATCATCCTTGATGGCCAACGCCAGGCCCTGCGCTAATCCACCGCCGCTGCGAATGGCATAGTAAGCATTTCCAGGGCCTGCATCGCCGTGGTGAGAGTTGAATGTGACTTGGGTTTTGTAAGGACTTGGAATATTGCAGGTGCCTACATCTGCATCAACGCGTAACGCGAATGGGATGTCGGGGGTGACGGTGTTGGTGTCGAAGTATTTCACCGCGTAGTTTCCAAGCTCAACGGCGCCAATTGCGCCCGAGCCCGGTATGACAATCTCGATCGGGCAAGTACCGCCGCCGTTGATATGCCCTTTGAAAAGGATCTGGCCTCTTTCATCGGCAAAAGCCGTGGTACTTGCCAGGCCCAAGGCTAGCGTCATGAAGATCTTGTTCATGGTTCAATCCATACGTTGATAGGTTGGCTGGCTGCGTGAAGGCACGCAGCGTTTCAGGGTTGCCAGGGCATCCTTGAAACGAGCGACAGCGTACGGGCGGGGGGGCGAAGCGGATGTAGGGCGGAGTGCGACCAGCGTGTTGAAATGTCGACAACCACCCGGCTAGAGCGCCGGGTGCATGGAAAGATCAGTGACGGGAGGCTGGGCCGGTTGGGCTCAATAGCTGTTTTTCAGCATGCCAGTCGAAGGGTTCGTCATTCTGCTCTGCCTCGTAGCGGCGCTCCTCCAGTTGCTGGTAAACGGACAGTTCTTCATCGGGCATGTAGTGCAGGCAGTCGCCGCCGAAGAACCACAGCAGGTCCCGTGGCACCAGGTGGGCGATTTGCGGGTAGCGCTGAATCACCTGGCATGTCAGGTCCTGGCCCAGGTATTGGCTTTCCAGTGGGTTTTGCGGCAGTAGGGTCAGCAGTTCGTCGAAGCGTTCGAGGAACAGGGCGTGGCTTTCCTCCGGCACCTGCTCGGCTTCACCCAGGGCCACCAATATGGTGCGCAGGTGGTTCAGCAGTTGCAGGTGATATTCCAGGTGGGGGTTAGCCATTGGGGTGGTCCTCGAGGTGGTTGAAACGGGGCGCGGAGTATACGCCGGTTGGGGAAGGGGCCGCAAAACGGCCCCTGTCTCAGCGTACCTTGCCTTGCTCCGGTAGCAGCTGTGCCTTGTCGAAGGCATCCACGTCGATCACCGCACGGCGCGCCTGCTCGGCAGCATGCAGGTGTTGCGCCTGATCAGGCTGAAGTACACCACTGTCGACTGCCGCATCGATCACCGACTGCCCGGGCGCTGGCTGTACCTTGCCTTCCTTGATTGCCCGATGCAGCGTGTTGTGCAGCGGCGTCGCCTCCTCCAGCAGGTCGCAGGCCCGTTGCAGTGCTGCCACCGGGTCGCCGTCGGCTTGCGGCCTGAAGCAACCGGCAAGCAGCTCTTCCAGCGCAGGGTCGCCTTTGCTGCGCCCGATCAGCGCTGCCACCTCGGCGTCCAGTTCATCGCTCGGCCCGGTGTGCCGGCGGCCGAAGGGGAATACCAGCACCCGTAGCGCGCAGCCGACGAAGCGGTTGGGGAAGTTGTCGAGCAACCGGTCCAGCGCGTGCTCCGCCTGGCCCAGGCTTTCTTCCATCGCCCAGCGCAGCAGGGGCTGCATGTGCTCGGGCGAACCGAGATCGTGGTAGCGCTTGAGCGCGGCACTTGACAGGTACAGGTAACTGAGTACATCGCCCAGCCGGGCACTCAGGCGTTCCCGGCGCTTTAGCGCGCCGCCGAGCAGCATCATCGACAGGTCCGCCAGCAGGGCAAAGGCGGCGGCCTGGCGGTTGAGGGCCCGGAAGTAGCCTTGGCTCAGCGTGTCCCCCGGTACTTTCTCGAAAAGCCCCAGCCCCAGGTTGAACACCAAAGTGCTGGCCGCATTGCCGGCGGCGAACAGGATGTGTTTCATCAGCAGGTCATCGAATTCCTGAAGCGCCTGATCGTGGTCTTCACGCCCGGCCAATGCCATTTCCTTGAGCACGAACGGATGGCAGCGAATGGCGCCCTGGCCGAAGATCATCAGGTTGCGCGAAAGGATGTTGGCGCCTTCGACCGTGATGAAGATCGGCGCCCCTTGCCAATTACGGCCCAGGTAGTTGTTCGGGCCCATGATAATGCCCTTGCCACCGTGCACGTCCATGGCGTGCTGGATGCATTCGCGGCCACGCTCGGTCAGGTGGTACTTGAGGATCGCCGACAGCACCGAGGGTTTCTCGCCCAGGTCCACGGCCTTGGCGGTCAGCAGGCGGGCACTGTCCATCAGCCAAGCGTTGCCACCGATGCGTGCCAGTGATTCCTGGATGCCTTCGAAGGCCGCCAGTGGCACGTTGAACTGCTCGCGGATATTGGCGTACTGGCCGGTCACCAGGCTGGTGTACTTGGCGGCACCGGTGCCCACGGCTGGCAGGGAGATGGAGCGGCCCACCGACAGGCAGTTCATCAGCATCATCCAGCCTTTGCCAAGCATCGCTTGGCCGCCAATGAGGAAGTCCAGCGGGACGAACACGTCCTTGCCGCTGTTGGGGCCGTTCATGAACGCAGCGCCCAGTGGCAGGTGGCGTTTACCGATTTCCACCCCGGGGATATCGGTGGGGATCAGCGCCAGGCTGATGCCCAGTGCTTCCTCATCGCCCAGCAGGTGGTCCGGGTCGTAGGCCTTGAATGCCAGGCCCAGCAGGGTGGCGACCGGGCCGAGGGTGATGTAGCGCTTTTCCCAGTTCAGGCGCAGGCCGATCACTTCTTCGCCTTGCCACTGGCCTTTGCAGATGATGCCGGTGTCGGGCATGGCGCCAGCGTCGGAGCCGGCCAGTGGGCCGGTGAGTGCGAAACAGGGGATTTCCTCGCCACGGGCCAGGCGCGGCAGGTAGTGGTTGCGTTGTTCGTCGGTGCCGTAGTGCAGCAGCAGTTCGGCAGGGCCGAGGGAGTTGGGCACCATTACCGTGGAGGCCAGGTCACCGCTGCGGGTGGCCAGTTTCATCGCCACCTGGGAGTGGGCGTAGGCGGAGAAGCCCTTGCCGCCGTATTCCTTGGGGATGATCAGGGCGAAAAAGCCATGTTGCTTGATATGTGCCCAGGCTTCGGGCGGAAGGTCCAGGTCCTGGCCAATCTGCCAGTCGCTGACCATGGCGCACAGCGCTTCGGTAGGGCCATCGATGAAGGCCTGCTCTTCTTCAGTCAGCTTCGGTGCGGGGTAGGCCAGCAAGGTGCGCCAGTCGGGGCGGCCACTGAACAGTTCGCCGTCCCACCACACGGTGCCGGCGTCGATGGCTTCGCGCTCAGTCTGCGACATGGGCGGCAGGGTGCGCTGGAACCAGCGGAATACCGGGGCGGTAAAGACTTTGCGTCGCCACTGCGGCAGCGCAACCAGGGCGATCTTCAGGGCAAGCACCACCCAGATCAGCGCCAGCAGCCAGCCGGGGGCACTGCTGAAAATGCCCATCAACAGCACATAGGCCGCCATGATGCCGAGAATCTGCAAGGGCGCCAGGCGCCGGTGCGTGAGGTACGCCGCGCCGATCACCAGCACCACCAACCACAACAGCAACATAATCGGTCCTCCTTGGAACCAAGGGCTTGAGCCGTCCCAGACAGCTTAGACGCAATGCTGTGAACGGCATGTTCAGAACAGTGACAGGGTGTGGCGGTGGGAGTTTCAGTTCATTTGTTCGCCTGTACCGTTCCATTCCCTCCTACAACGGTATGTGGCAAGCCCCCCCGATCGATGTAGGAGCGGGCTTGCCCGCGAATGCGATGGTGAATGATCTGGGATATTGGCCGGCAGGTCCGGCCCTTTCGCGGGTGAACCCGCTCCTACAACGGAACGTGGCGATGCCACCGATTGATGAATGTGGTGGCGGCTGCGACGGTGAATGACCGGGGATTGGCTGGCAGGCTCGGCCTATTTGCAGGTAAAACCCATGCAGGAATACCGGTGACGTGAAGACGGTGGTGATCCTGTGGGAGCGGGCTTGCCCGCGAAGAGGCCAGTACAGGCGGTGAAGGTCTGGAGTAGACTGTGCCACCTCCGCATTCAAAAGGATGTTGCCATGCTGAAGATCTGGGGCCGCAAGAATTCGAGCAATGTGCGCAAGGCGCTGTGGATCGCCCACGAGTTGGGCCTGGACTTCGAATCCATCGACGCCGGCGGCGCCTTCGGCGTGGTCAACGAGCCGCACTACCGCGCCCGCAACCCCAACGGCCTGGTGCCGATGCTCGAAGACGGCGACCTGACTTTGTGGGAGTCCAACACCATCGTTCGCTACCTGTGCGCGGAGTATGGCACGGAGCAGGGCTGGTATCTGGCAGACCCACGCCAGCGCGCCCTGGCCGACAAGTGGATGGACTGGACCACATCGTCCTTCGCCGCACCCTTCCGCCCGCTGTTCTGGGGCCTGCTGCGCACGCCGGAAGACCAGCGCGACTGGGTGGCAATCAACGCCGCGCACAAGCAGTGCGCGCAATTACTGGCTATTGCCGACGAAACCCTGGCCAATCAGCCGTACCTGTCCGGTGACCAGATCGGCATGGGCGACATCCCACTGGGTAGCTTCATCTATGCCTGGTTCGAACTGCCCATCGAGCGCCCGGCCATGTACCACCTTCAAGCCTGGTATGAACGCCTGAAGCAACGCCCGGCCTACCAGGCCGCAGTGATGACCGCGCTCACTTGAACCCGCTTCGATAGTCATTATCAATAGATGTGACTGTACTTGTGCAGCCTGGCCTAGCACCATGGCTGCACTCACTGCGCCAGTGACTTTACCTGGCGTGTCCTGCACCTTTTTCTTCGGTAAGTGACCCGCTATGAGTTCCGCCCTGTCCATCCGACAGCTGACCAAGACCTACGGCAATGGCTTTCAGGCCCTCAAAGGCATCGACCTCGATGTTGCCGAAGGCGACTTCTTCGCCTTGCTCGGCCCCAACGGTGCCGGTAAATCCACCACCATCGGCATTCTCTCGACCCTGGTGAACAAGACCAGCGGCACAGTGAACGTGTTCGGTCACGACCTGGACCGCGAGCCCTCCGCGCTCAAGCGTTGCCTGGGCGTGGTGCCGCAAGAGTTCAACTTCAACCAGTTCGAAAAGACCTTCGACATCGTCGTCACCCAGGCCGGGTACTACGGCATCCCGCCCAAGCTGGCCAAGGAGCGCGCCGAGCAGTACCTGACCCAGCTGGGCTTGTGGGACAAACGTGATGTGCAGTCGCGTTCGTTGTCCGGCGGCATGAAGCGGCGTCTGATGATTGCCCGTGCATTGATCCACGAACCGCGGCTGCTGATCCTGGACGAACCTACCGCCGGGGTGGATATCGAGCTGCGCCGCTCGATGTGGAGCTTCCTCACCGAGCTGAACCAGAAGGGCATCACCATCATCCTCACCACCCACTACCTGGAAGAGGCTGAACAGCTGTGCCGTAACATCGGCATCATCGACCATGGCACCATCGTCGAGAACACCAGCATGCGCCAGTTGCTGGGCAAGCTGCATGTCGAAACCTTCGTGCTCGACCTCAAGCAGGACCTGGCCGCGGCGCCGGTACTGCAGGGCTACCCGTGCCGGCTGCTGACCCCGCATACCCTGGAAGTGCAGGTGGAGAAGGACATCGGCATCACCGCGCTGTTCGGCCAGCTGGCGCTGCAGAACATCGAAGTGCAGAGCCTGCGCAACAAGACCAACCGACTCGAGGAGCTGTTCGTGTCCCTGGTGGAAAAAAACCTGTCGAAGGTGGCCGTATGAGTGTGGAACTGCGCACCAACTGGGTCGCCCTGAACACCATCGTCTACCGCGAAGTGCGGCGCTTTCTGCGCATCTGGCCGCAAACGTTGCTGCCGCCAGCGATCACCATGGTCCTGTACTTCGTCATCTTCGGTAACCTGATTGGCCGGCAGATCGGCGACATGGGTGGCTTCACCTACATGCAGTACATCGTGCCGGGGCTGATCATGATGTCGGTGATCACCAACTCCTACGGCAACGTGGTGTCGAGCTTTTTCGGCAGCAAGTTCCAGCGCTCGATCGAAGAACTGATGGTGTCGCCGGTGTCGCCGCACACCATTCTCGTCGGCTATGTGCTGGGTGGGGTGCTGCGTGGTTTGGCGGTGGGTGTGATCGTGACCATCCTGTCGATGTTCTTCACCGACCTGCAGGTGCACCACCTGGGCGTGACCGTGGTGGTTGTGCTGCTGACGGCCACCATCTTTTCGCTGCTTGGGTTCGTCAACGCAGTGTTTGCGCGCAACTTCGACGACATCTCGATCATCCCGACCTTCGTGCTGACGCCGCTGACCTACCTGGGCGGGGTGTTCTACTCGATCAACCTGCTGCCGCCGTTCTGGCAGACCGTGTCGTTGGCCAACCCGGTGCTGCACATGGTCAACTCGTTCCGCTACGGCATTCTAGGGGTGTCGGATATCAGCATTGGCACGGCGATCACCTTCATGCTGGTGGCTACTGCGGTGCTCTACGTTGTTTGCGTTCGCTTGCTGGTCAGCGGCCGCGGCATGCGGGCCTGAAGCCTTGCACCGGCATTGGCGACGACGCCACTGCCGGCCCACCCACCAGCGCCAGTAGAACATGGTGGAGAAGTAGGCAAGGATGCCCAGCACCACGCCGCACACCACCGAGCCGAGCAGGAAGGGTTGCCACAGCGTCGACAGCTGGTCGGTGATCCACTGGAAGGTCAGTTCGTCGGGCAGGGTGCGCGGCGGCACCTGCATCAGCCAGGCCCCGGTCATGTAGGTGACGAAGAACACCGGCGGCATGGTCAACGGGTTGGTCAGCCACACCAGGCTGACGGCGACCGGCAGGTTGCCGCGCACCGGGATCGCCAAGGCCGCCGCCAGCAGCATTTGCATCGGGATGGGAATAAGCGCCGCGAACAGGCCCACACCCATGGCTCTGGCCACCGAATGGCGGTTCAGGTGCCAGAGGTTGGGATCGTGCAGCAACTTGCCGAAAAAGCGTAAGGACTTGTGTTCCCGAATGCTGGTCGGGTCCGGCATGTAGCGTTTGAAAAGTCGGCGCGGCATGTAGGCTCCCGGAGCGTTGACCCTGGCAGTATGCCCTTAATCCTGCTCCGACTCGTTTAGAGTTTGTGACAATTGTTGAGCAAGCGTTGCCGGCAATTGGGCTATGCCTCAGGAGGTGATTCGCCTTCTGGAGCTCTACCTCATGCGCACAGGGATGTTTGCGCTCGCGCTCGGGCTGTTGTGCCTGGGCTTTCTTCCTGCATTGCCATCGGTCGGATGGTTGATAACCCTGGCAGCCTGCGCTGTCGGCAGCCTGTTTACCCGCGTCTGGCCACTGGGTTGGTTTCTGCTGGGCTTGTGTTGGGCGTGCGGGTCTGCTCAGCAGGCCCTTGATGATCGTCTGGCTGCCGGCCTGGAGGGGCGCACCTTGTGGCTGGAAGGGCGGGTGGCGGGTTTGCCGGCCCGCACAGCACAAGGCGTGCGTTTCGAACTGGAAGCGCCACGCTCGCGGCGGGCCGAACTGCCTCAGCGCTTGCAACTGAGCTGGTTCGACGGGCCGCCGCTGCGGGCGGGCGAGCAGTGGCGGCTGGCGGTGACCTTGCAGCGCCCGGACGGGCTGCTGAACCCGCATGGGCCCGACCGTGAAGCGCAGTTGCTGGCGCGACGGGTGGGCGCTACGGGTACGGTCAAGGCGGGGCAGTTGCTGGCGCCAGTCGCCGGTGGTTGGCGCGATGCGCTGCGTCAGCGCTTGCTGATGGTCGAAGCCAATGGCCGACAGGCAGCGCTGGTGGCCCTGGTGCTTGGCGATGGTGCGGGCCTGGCCCGGGAGGACTGGCAGACGTTGCAGGCCACCGGCACGGTGCACCTGCTGGTGATTTCCGGCCAGCACATCGGCCTGGTCGCCGGTTTGCTCTATGGCCTGGTTGCCGGGCTGGCGCGTTGGGGGCTATGGCCGGCAAGGCTACCGTGGTTACCCTGGGCCTGCGGCCTGGCCATGGCCGCAGCGCTGGCCTACGGGTGGCTGGCTGGCGGTGGGGTGCCAGTGCAGCGGGCCTGCCTGATGCTAGCCGTGGTGCTGCTCTGGCGTCTGCGCTTTCGCCACCTTGGCGTTTTTTTTCCGTTGCTGGTTGCACTGGTCGCTGTGCTTGTCTTCGAGCCACTGGCGGCGTTGCTGCCTGGGTTCTGGCTGTCGTTCGCCGCCGTGGCCACGCTCATCTACTGCTTCAGTGCCCGGTTGGGTGGTTGGCGGCCCTGGCAGGCCTGGACGCGTGCGCAATGGGTGATCGCCGTCGGCTTGCTGCCGGTGTTGCTGGCCACCGGCTTGCCGGTGAGCCTCAGTGCGCCGCTGGCCAACCTTGTGGCGGTGCCGTGGGTCAGCCTGGCGGTCTTGCCGTTGGCGTTGCTGGGCACGCTGATGTTGCCGCTGGCGGGCGTTGGCGAGGCGTTGCTCTGGCTGGCAGGTGGCCTGCTGGATGTGCTGTTCCGCGGGCTGGCGCTGGTGGCGCAGCAGCGCCCGGCATGGGTGCCGCCGGCCCTGCCGTTGTGGGCCTGGCTGCTGGTATGTCTGGGTGCGCTGTTGATTTTGCTGCCCCGTGGTGTGCCGCTGCGCGGGTTGGGAGGGGTGATGCTGCTGGCGCTGTGGGTGCCCAGGGAGCCGGTGCCGTTTGGCCAGGTCGAGGTCTGGCAGCTGGATGTTGGCCAGGGGCTGGCGGTGTTTTTGCGTACGCGGCATCACAGCCTCCTCTACGATGCCGGGCCGGCCAGGGGGGAAAGCGACTTGGGGGAACGCGTGGTGCTGCCAACCTTGCGCAAGCTGGGGGTGGGCGGCCTTGACGTGATGGTGATCAGCCATGCGCATGCCGATCATTCGGGCGGGGCCGGAGCCATCCAGCGTGGTTTGCCGATCAAGCGGATAATCGGTGGGGAAGCGCTGGTTGATGTTCCGTTGCAGCCTTGTGTCAGTGGCGAGCAATGGGATTGGGATGGCGTGCGCTTTTCGCTGTGGCGCTGGGTGGACGGGGAGAGCAGTAATGACCGTTCCTGTGTCTTGTTGGTCGAAGCGCAGGGTGAGCGCTTGCTGCTGGCAGGGGATATCGAGGCTGCTGCCGAAAGGGCCTGGCTGGCGGACACTGAAGTGCCGCGTATCGACTGGCTGCAGGCGCCGCATCATGGCAGCCGCAGTTCGTCCACCGAGGCGTTCGTCCGGGCTACCGCACCGCGCGGGGTATTGATTTCGCGGGGGCGCAACAACAGCTTCGGGCATCCGCACGTGCAGGTGGTCGAGCGGTATGGGCGGCATGGAGTGGTGATGCATGATACGGCAGTGGAGGGGGCATTGCGGTTGGTGCTGGGGCGGCATGGGGAGGTTGAGGGTGTGCGCCGACAGCGGCGATTCTGGCGTGATGTGGGTGGTGGCTGATCTGCCCCTTCGCGGGTAAACCCGCTCCCACAGGTACTGCACGGCTCATAGGGCCGACCCGCTAGCCCGACAGCCCAATTCCCTGACCTCCGGCAGATGAGCCCTCGGCGCGCCTATGGTAGAGTGGCGGCCTTTTTCCGAAGGGGCGTTTATTGTGTGGGAATTGGTCAAGTCCGGTGGTTGGATGATGCTGCCGATCATTCTGAGCTCCATCGCTGCCATGGCTATCGTCGTCGAACGCCTGTGGACCTTGCGCGCCAGTCGCGTCACCCCGCCGCACCTGCTGGGCCAGGTATGGATGTGGATCAAGGACAAGCAACTGACCAGTGACAAGCTCAAGGCCCTGCGTGCCGATTCGCCACTGGGTGAAATCCTCGCGGCGGGCCTGGCCAATTCGCGTCACGGTCGGGAGATCATGAAAGAGTGCATCGAGGAGGCCGCCTCGCGCGTCATCCATGAACTGGAGCGCTACATCAGCACCCTCGGCACCATCGCCGCCATGGCGCCTCTGCTCGGCCTGCTGGGCACCGTGCTGGGCATGATCGACATTTTCAGCGCCTTCATGGGCTCGCAGATGACCGCCAACGCCGCCGTGCTGGCCAGTGGCATCTCCAAGGCCCTGGTCACCACTGCGGCTGGCCTGATGGTCGGTATCCCGGCGGTGTTCTTCCACCGCTTCCTGCTGCGCCGCATCGATGAACTGGTGATCGGCATGGAGCAGGAGGCGATCAAGTTGGTGGAAGTGATCCAGGGTGACCGTGAAGTGGAAGTGGCCGGAGGCAAGGCGTGAAGTTCCGGCGCAATCGCCAGCGGGAGAACGTCGACATCAACCTGGCGTCGCTGATCGACGTGGTGTTCGTCCTGCTTCTGTTCTTCGTGGTTACCACTACCTTCACCCGCGAAACGCAACTTCGCGTCGAGCTGCCCGAAGCCACCAGCGCCGAGCCGGCGCCGGCCGACCCGGGCAAGCTGGTAGAAATCACCATCAGCGCCGAAGGCGTGTATTCGGTGAACAACCACCTGCTGCCCAAAAGCGACCTGGCCACCCTGAGCGAGGCCATAGAGCGCGAGTCGGGCGGCGACAACACGCTGCCGCTGGCCATTAGCGCCGACGGCAAGACCCCGCACCAGGCTGTGGTCACCGCAATGGATGCTGCCGGCAAGCTCGGTTTCAGCCAGTTGCGCATGACCACCGTCGAGGCGGCCCAGGGCACGCCTTGATGGCGTTCGCCGACCGTTTGCTCGCTGCCTGGTATGCCGGGCATCCGGCGCTGGCGCTGCTGCGTCCGCTGGAGGCCTTGTATCGCCGCGTGGTCACGCGCAAGCGGGCACGTTTTCTAAGGGGTGACAGTGCCAGCTACCGGGCACCGGTACCGGTCATTGTGGTGGGCAACATCACCGTCGGTGGCACCGGCAAGACGCCGATGATCCTCTGGCTGATCGAACACTGTCGCCAGCAGGGGCTGAAGGTGGGTGTGGTCAGCCGCGGTTATGGTGCCAAGCCGCCACAGCTGCCCTGGCGGGTGCAGGCCGATCAGGCGGCCGATCAGGCGGGCGACGAGCCGCTGCTGATCGTGCAACGCACTGGCGTGCCACTGATGATCGACCCCGATCGCTCCCGTGCCGTGCAGGCATTGCTGGCAAGCGAACCCCTCGACCTGATCCTGTGCGACGACGGTATGCAGCATTACCGCCTGGCCCGTGACCTGGAACTGGTGCTGATCGACGCTGCCCGCGGCCTGGGCAATGGCCGCTGCCTGCCGGCGGGGCCGTTGCGTGAGCCGGCCGACCGCTTGCGTGAGGCTGACGCGGTGCTGTTCAACGGCGCCAGCGAAGACCGCACCGATGGTTTTGGTTTCCGTCTGCAGCCGTCCGCCCTGGTCAACGTGCGCACTGGCGAGCGCCGTGCGCTCGACCATTTCCCCGCCGGCCAGCGCCTGCATGCGGTGGCCGGTATCGGCAACCCGCAACGTTTCTTCAACACCCTGCTGGGGCTAAACTGGCAGCCGGTGCCGCATCCCTTCGCCGACCATGCGCAGTTCAGTGCCCGGAGCCTGGCTTTCAGCCCGCCACTACCGCTGGTCATGACCGAGAAGGACGCGGTGAAATGCCGGGCCTTTGCCGCTGACGACTGGTGGTACCTGGCCGTCGAAGCGCAGCCTACGCCGGCTTTCAGCGCCTGGTTCGACAACCAGTTGCAACGCTTGTTGCGCAAACCCTGAGCCCGTTTTCAATTTCCGGCCACCTGGCCTAAAGGAAGCCTCCAATGGACACCAAACTGCTCGATATCCTGGCCTGCCCGATCACCAAGGGCCCGCTCAAGCTGAGCGCCGACAAGACCGAGCTGATCAGCAAGGGCGCTGGCCTGGCCTACCCGATTCGCGACGGTATCCCGGTCATGCTGGAAAGCGAGGCACGCACCCTGACCGACGACGAGCGTCTTGACAAATGAGCCTTGAATTTACGGTTGTAATCCCCGCCCGGCTGCGCTCCACCCGCCTGCCAGGCAAACCGCTGCTGCTGATTGCCGGCAAGCCGATGGTGCAACATGTGTGGGAGCAGGCCCGCAAGAGCGGTGCCAGCCGTGTGGTCATCGCCACCGACGACACCAGCATCCTCGAAGCCTGCCAGGCCTTCGGCGCCGAAGTGCTGATGACCCGTGCCGATCATGAATCGGGCACTGACCGTCTGGCCGAAGTGGCCGCGTATCTCGGTTTGCCGGCTGACGCCATCGTGGTCAACGTGCAGGGCGACGAGCCGCTGATCCCGCCGGTGATCATCGATCAGGTGGCGGCCAACCTGGCTGCGCATCCGGAAGCGGGCATCGCCACCTTGGCCGAGCCGATCCATGAGCCGGAAACCGTGTTCAACCCTAACGCGGTCAAGGTGGTGAGTGACAAGAACGGCCTGGCCCTGACGTTCAGCCGAGCGCCGCTGCCCTGGGCCCGCGATACCTTTGCCAAGGCCCGCAACGTGCTGCCGGTAGGGGTGCCATATCGCCGCCATATTGGCATGTACGCCTACCGTGTCGGCTTCCTGCACGACTTCGTCAGCTGGGGCCCATGCTGGCTTGAGCAGGCTGAAGCGCTGGAGCAGCTGCGTGCCCTGTGGCACGGCGTGCGCATTCACATCGAGGACGCCATCGAGGCACCTGCCGTGGGTGTCGATACCCCTGAGGATCTGGAGCGCGTAAGGCGCTTGCTGGAGGCCTGATGCGCGTCCTGTTCGTGTGCCTGGGCAATATCTGCCGCTCGCCCACTGCCGAAGGCGTGCTGCGCTATCAATTGCAGGCCGCCGGGCTCGCCGACAAGGTGCAGGTGGCTTCTGCCGGCACCGGCGATTGGCATGTCGGCAAGGCCCCAGACAGCCGCACCTGCAAGGCGGCGCTGGCGCGTGGTTATGATCTGTCGCAGCAACGCGCCCAACAGGTCAAGGCATCGCACTTCGCCGAATACGACCTGGTGTTGGCCATGGATGAGCACAACCTGCGCGATCTGCGGGCCCTGCGCCCGTCCACGGCAGAGGGTGAACTCGACCTGTTCCTGCGCCGCTACGGTGCAGCACTGGATGAAGTGCCAGACCCTTACTACGGTGGCGCCGATGGCTTCGAGCAGGTGCTGGATCTGGTGGAAGCGGCTTGCCAGGCGCTGGTACTGGAAATCAAGGGGCGTCTATGACAGTGCAGTGGCAGGAGCAGGTATCGCTCAAGCCTTACAATACCTTCGGCATCGACGTGAAGGCGCGCTATTTCAGCCAGGTGCAGGACGACCAGCAGGTGCGTCAGGCGCTGGGCCAGGCACAGCAAAGAGGCTTGCCGGTACTGGTGATCGGGGGTGGCAGCAACCTGCTGCTGACCCGTGATATCGATGCACTGGTGCTGCACATGGCCAGCCGCGGTCGGCGTGTGCTCAGTGACGATGGCGAGTGTATCGTGGTCGAAGCCGAGGCCGGTGAGCCGTGGCACGCGTTTGTGCAGTGGGCGCTGGCGCAGGGCTATTGCGGGCTGGAGAACCTCAGCCTGATCCCCGGCACCGTCGGTGCTGCGCCGATGCAGAACGTGGGCGCATACGGGGTGGAGATCAAGGACGTATTCGCCGGGTTGACAGCCCTGGACCGTGAGACGGGCGAGCTGCGTGACTTCGGTTTGGCAGAATGTGCTTTCGCCTATCGCGACAGCCTTTTCAAGCGCAACCCCGGCCGCTGGTTGATCCTGCGTGTGCGCTTTGCCTTGACCCGCACCCTGCACGCTCATCTGGATTACGGCCCGGTGCGCCAACGCCTGTCTGAGCAGGGGGTGATCGAGCTGACCGCGCAAGCGATCAGTGATGCAATCTGCAGCATTCGCCGCGAGAAGCTGCCAGATCCGGCAGAGCTTGGCAATGCCGGGAGCTTCTTCAAGAACCCGGTGGTAACGGCTGATCTGGTTGAGCGAATTCGTGCGCAGTATCCCGCGGTTGTGGCTTACCCCCAAGCGGATGGCCAGGTGAAACTGGCGGCGGGCTGGTTGATTGAGCAGGCGGGCTGGAAGGGTCATCGTGAGGGTGATGCTGGCGTACATCGCTTGCAGTCGCTGGTGCTGGTCAACTATGGCCAGGCGAGCGGGGCGCAGATGCATGCGCTCGCGCGCAAGATTCAGGCGGATATCTTCGAGCGGTTTGGGGTTGAGTTGGAGATGGAGCCTAATCTTTACTGATTTGCCGGCTGTGAACCTCCCGTAGGAGCGGGTTTACCCGCGAAGAGGCCGGGCCTGCTGGCCAATTTCCACCCGCCGTTCACCGTTGCCGCCACCACCGTATTCGCGGGTAAACCCGCTCC
>NZ_JAUHUI010000042.1:0-48653 GCF_030418155.1 Pseudomonas sp. 2,4-D | reverse complement strand
AACGGGTGGTCCCACACGCTTTCACCGGCTACCGAGTAGTGGCCGTAACGCTCGGTTTCAGCACGGAACGGGCGGATCATCTGCGAGTGGCAGCCCACGCAGCCTTCGCGGATGTAGATATCGCGGCCTTCCACCTCGAGCGCAGTGCGTGGCTTCATGCCCTCGACCGGCTTGTTGGTGACGTCCTGGAAAAACAGCGGGACGATCTGGGTCAGGCCACCGATACTCACGGCGATGACCATGAAGAAGGCCAGCAGGCCTATGTTCTTCTCGACGGCTTCATGCTTCATCAGTGCGCTCCCACAACGACGATCTTGGCGGCCTCTTCAGCCTGTGCCGGGTTGGCGGCACGTACGGTACGGAACACGTTGTAGGCCATCAGCAGCATGCCGCTGGCGAAGAACGCACCGCCCAGGGCGCGGACGATGTAGCCGGGGTGGCTGGCCTGCAGGGCTTCGACGAAGGAGTAGGTGAGGGTGCCGTCATCGTTGATGGCGCGCCACATCAGGCCCTGGGTGATGCCGTTGACCCACATCGAGGCGATGTACAGTACGGTACCGATGGTGGCCAGCCAGAAGTGCGCGTTGATCAGGCCGATGCTGTGCATCTGCTCGCGGCCGTAGAGTTTCGGGATCATGTGGTACACGGCGCCGATCGAAATCATTGCCACCCAGCCAAGGGCGCCGGCGTGGACGTGGCCGATGGTCCAGTCGGTGTAGTGCGACAGTGAGTTCACGGTCTTGATGGCCATCATCGGGCCTTCGAAGGTGGACATGCCGTAGAACGCCAGCGACACCACCAGGAAGCGCAGGATCGGGTCGGTGCGCAGTTTGTGCCAGGCGCCCGACAGGGTCATCATGCCGTTGATCATGCCGCCCCAGCTTGGCGCCAGCAGGATGATCGACATTACCATGCCCAGCGACTGCGCCCAGTCAGGCAGGGCGGTGTAGTGCAGGTGGTGCGGGCCGGCCCAGATGTACAGGGTGATCAGCGCCCAGAAGTGCACGATCGACAAGCGATACGAGTAGATCGGCCGCTCGGCCTGCTTGGGCACAAAGTAGTACATCATCCCCAGGAACCCGGTGGTGAGGAAGAAGCCCACGGCGTTGTGGCCGTACCACCACTGGATCATCGCGTCGGTGGCGCCGGAGTAGGCCGAGTACGACTTGAACAGGCTCACCGGCAGCGAGATGTGGTTGACGATGTGCAGCATCGCGGTGACCACGATGAACGCACCGTAGAACCAGTTGCCGACATAGATGTGCTTGGTCTTGCGCTTGACGATGGTGCCGAAGAACACCAGGCCGTAGGTTACCCAGACGATGGCCAGCAGGATCGCCAGCGGCCACTCGAGCTCGGCGTATTCCTTGGTGGTGGTGTAGCCCATCGGCAGGGTGATCAGCGCGCCGACGATCACGGCTTGCCAACCCCAGAAGGTGAAAGCGGCCATGCTGTCGGAGATCAGCCGGGTCTGGCAGGTGCGCTGCACCACGTAGTAGCTGGTGCCGAACAGCGCACAGCCCCCGAAGGCGAAGATCACCAGGTTGGTGTGCAGCGGGCGCAGGCGGCCGAAGCTGGTCCAGGGAAGGTCCAGGTTCAGTTGCGGCCACACCAGCTGCGAGGCGATGAAGACGCCGAGGCCCATGCCAAGGATCCCCCAGACCACCGTCATGATGGCGAACTGGCGGACGACCTTATAGTTATAAGCAGTCGGACTGATTGCTGTGCTCATTCTAAGGTTCCACGGTTTTGATGTTCTTGTTGGTCGAAAAATCGGCGCCAGTATTGATAACCAGCAAGGTTACCGCAACGCAACTTTGGTACGCCGACCCGTGTCCAGACCCGTTCACTGATGTCCCGCAGGGATCGGGTCTGGGCGATTGTACACAAATAAATATTTGTAATGTGTACCGTTTTTCATCTTTTTCTGATCGATCGGTCAAGCTTTTTCTGGGTCGGCGACAGGCCATGCGCCGCGTCTGCTCCGGTCCTTTCGGAGCGAAGCCCACTGAGGCAACAAGCTTAGTTGTGTTCGGTGGGGGTGCAAGGGAAGGGGGTTGAGGCTGGTAGTGGGCGGGGGAGTGTAAGGCTTGAGGGTTATGGGGGGTGGGGGTGTAAGGTTTGGGGTTGTGGTGGGCGGGGGGGTAAGGTTTGAGTGTTGTGGTGGGGCAGGGGTGTAAGGTTTGGGTGTTGTGGTGGGGCAGGGATCGAGCGCCGCGCGGGCGGCGCTCGATCTCACAGGCGGCAAATCCCTTTCGGCAAACTCACTTGGCAGTCACAGCCTCAGCCGAACCATCCTGCGACAGGCTATACACATAAGCCGCCAGCAGGTGCACCTTGTCATTCCCTTGGATCTCGGCCTGCGCCGGCATTTGCCCCTGGCGACCATAACGAATGGTCTGCTGCAGCTGGGCAAAGCTCGAGCCGTAGATGAACGCCTGCGGATGGGTCAGGTTCGGAGCGCCCATGGCGGGCGTACCTTTGCCTTCCGGCCCGTGGCAGGCCACGCAGTTGGCTGCGAAGATCTTCTGTCCGTTCTCCACATCGGCCTTCGCGCCCTCAGGCAGAGTGCGGCCATCGAGTTTGCTGACCACGAATGCAGCCACATCGGCCACGCCCTGGTCACCGATCACTTCGGCCCAGGCCGGCATCACGCCATGGCGACCGCTCATGATGGTGGTCTTGATGGTTTCCGGCTCGCCGCCCCAGCGCCAGTCATTGTCGGTGAGATTGGGGAAGCCAAAGGCACCCTTGGCGTCGGAACCGTGGCACACCGAGCAGTTGGAGGCAAACAGGCGGCTGCCCATTTTCAGCGCCTGCGGGTCCTTCGCCACTTCTTCTACGGGCATGGCGGCGTATTTGGCGAAGATCGGACCGAACCTGGCATCGGCCTTATCCATTTCCTTCTGCCATTCGTTGGCGCCGGTCCAGCCATTTTCATAGCCCGGCAGGATGCCTTTCCAGTTGCCCAGGCCCGGGTAGAGGATCAGGTAGCCGACCGAGAACGCCAAGGTGCCAACGAACAGCCAGAACCACCACTTGGGCAGCGGGTTGTCGTACTCCTCGATGCCGTCGAAGCTGTGGCCCATGGTCTCGTCGGTGGTGTTGTTGCTCTGGCCCTTGCGCGTGGCGAGCAGTAGCCAGGTCAGGCCAATCAGGCTACCGATGGTCAGTACGCTGATGTACGTACTCCAGAAGGTGGTCATTGCCCGTTACTCCTTTTTGCAGCAGGCTCCTGCCCGGCAGTGGGCAGGCGGTCGTCGACGAAGGGCAGCAGGCGCGCTTCGGCGAAATCACGGTCGCGGCGGCGGTTGAAGACCCACAGGGTGAGGCCGATGAAGGCAATCATCACCACCAGGGTGCCCAGCCCGCGGATCATGCCGATGTCCATTTCCATCGCACTCACCTCTTGTTCTTGATCGCGGTGCCGAGCACCTGCAGGTAGGCGACCAGGGCATCCATCTCGGTCTTGCCTTTGACCGCTTCACGGGCGCCGGCAATGTCGTCGTCGGTGTACGGCACGCCCAGGGTGCGCAGGGTGCGCATCTTGACGTCGGTGTGGCTGTTGTCGACCGGCTGGGCAACCAGCCACGGGTAGGACGGCATCTTCGACTCCGGCACCACGTTGCGCGGGTTGTACAGGTGCGCACGGTGCCAGTCGTCCGAGTAGCGGCCACCGACCCGGGCCAGGTCCGGCCCGGTGCGCTTGGAGCCCCACAGGAACGGGTGGTCCCACACGCTTTCACCGGCTACCGAGTAGTGGCCGTAACGCTCGGTTTCGGCGCGGAACGGGCGGATCATCTGCGAGTGACAGCCCACGCAACCTTCGCGGATGTAGACATCGCGGCCTTCCAGTTGCAGCGCGGTGTAGGGCTTCATGCCTTCGACCGGTTTGTTGGTGACGTCCTGGAAGAACAGCGGGACGATCTGGGTCAGGCCGCCGATGCTGACGGCAAATACCATCAGCAGCGCCATCAGGCCGACGTTTTTCTCGATGACTTCATGTTTCATCAGGCGTTTCTCCTCAAGCCAACCGGGCGTTCGCAGGGGCGACGTCAAGCGCTGGCGAACGCACGGTGCGCCAGGTGTTCCAGGCCATCAGGAACATGCCGCTGAGGAAGATCGCGCCGCCGACGAAGCGCACGACGAAGCCTGGGTGGCTGGCCACCAGGGTTTCCACGAACGAGTAGGTGAGCGTGCCGTCGCTGTTGACCGCGCGCCACATCAGGCCCTGGGCGATGCCGTTGACCCACATCGAGGCGATGTACAGCACGGTACCAATGGTGGCCAGCCAGAAGTGCGCATTGATCAGGCCGAGGCTGTACATGCGTTCTTTGCCGAACACTTTGGGGATGGTGTGGTACAGCGCGCCGATCGAGATCATCGCTACCCAGCCGAGGGCGCCGGCGTGGACGTGGCCGATGGTCCAGTCGGTGTAGTGAGACAGGGCGTTGACCGTCTTGATGGCCATCATCGGGCCTTCGAAGGTGGACATGCCGTAGAACGCCAGCGACACCACCAGGAAGCGCAGGATCGGGTCGCTGCGCAGTTTGTGCCAAGCGCCCGACAGGGTCATCATGCCGTTGATCATGCCGCCCCAGCTGGGTGCCAGCAGGATCAGCGACATCACCATGCCCAGCGACTGCGCCCAATCGGGCAGGGCGGTGTAGTGCAAGTGGTGCGGGCCGGCCCAGATGTACAGGGTGATCAGCGCCCAGAAGTGCACGATCGACAAGCGATACGAATACACCGGCCGTTCGGCCTGCTTGGGCACGTAGTAGTACATCATCCCCAGGAAGCCTGCGGTCAGGAAGAAGCCCACCGCGTTATGGCCGTACCACCACTGCACCATGGCATCGGTGGCGCCAGCGTAGACCGAGTAGGATTTGGTCAGGCTGACCGGCAGTTCCAGGTTGTTGACGATGTGCAGCAGTGCCACGGTCAGGATGAAGGCGCCGAAGAACCAGTTGCCGACGTAGATGTGTTTGGTGTTGCGCTTCATCAGCGTGCCAAAGAACACGATGGCGTAGCCCACCCAGACGATGGTGATCAGAATGTCGATCGGCCATTCCAGTTCGGCGTATTCCTTGGAGCTGGTGTAGCCCAGCGGCAGGCTGATGGCCGCCAGCAGGATAACCAGTTGCCAGCCCCAGAACGTGAACGCGGCCAGGCCCGGTGCGAACAGGGTGGTCTGGCAGGTGCGTTGCACCGAATAATAGGAGGTGGCGAACAGTGCGCAGCCGCCGAACGCGAAGATCACCGCATTGGTATGCAGGGGGCGCAGGCGGCCGAAACTGGTCCAGGGGAGGTCGAAGTTGAGGGACGGCCAGGCGAGCTGGGCGGCGATGAAGACGCCGAGCCCCATCCCGACGATTCCCCACACCACCGTCATGATGGCGAATTGGCGGACCACCTTGTAGTTATAGGCGGTACTGCTGGTTGTGTTCATGTATGGGTTCCCATCCACGGTTATTTGGCAGGCTTTACAGCGAGGCAAGCATGATTAATGGGCAAAGTGCCGGTATTGACGGGGATCAATGGGCGAAGGTCGCAAATGTCCCAGGCTTGCGCTGCGATCCTCCGCGGGTTGCAGGTAAAGATGACTACAAGGGGTGCCTGATTCTGGCCCATGGCGCGGGCGCGCCGATGGACAGCGAGTTCATGGACGAAATGGCGCAAAGGCTTGCGGCGCTTGGGGTAGCGGTAGTGCGCTTCGAGTTCCCGTACATGGCCGAGCGCAGGGTTACCGGTGGCAAGCGGCCGCCGAACCCGCAGAAGGTGTTGCTTGAATGCTGGCGCGAGGTGTACCGGCAAGTGCGACCTTTGGTCGCGGGCAAGCTGGCCGTGGGGGGCAAGTCCATGGGCGGGCGCATGGCGAGTCTGCTGGCCGACGAACTGGGCGCGGATGCGCTGGTGTGCCTGGGCTATCCGTTCTACGCGGTGGGTAAACCCGAGAAGCCACGGGTAGAGCACCTGGCCGAGTTGAAGACACCGACGTTGATCGTGCAGGGCGAGCGGGATGCGCTGGGTAACCGCGAGGCGGTGGCGGGGTATGCGTTGTCGCCGGCGATCGAGGTGAGCTGGCTAGTGGCGGGGGACCATGACCTGAAGCCGTTGAAGGCTTCGGGGTTCAGCCATGAGCAGCATTTGCAGGCGGCGGCTGAACGCGTTGCTGATTTCCTGAAGGACTAGTGCTGGATTCTTCGCGGGCAAACCCGCACCTACAAGGACCGCACAACATCGAAGGTCGGCTCAGCACCCTGTAGGAGCGGGTTTACCCGCGATGAGGCCGGAACAGGCCAACGCTTAGTCGCGGTATTCGCACAGGTAAGCGGTATCCACCTTCACCTGCAGCTGGAACTTGCTGTCAGCCGGCACGTTGAACTTGTCACCGGCGTTGAAGGTTTCCCAGTTGTCGCTACCTGGCAGTTTCACGGTCAGCGCGCCCGATACCACATGCATGATCTCGCGCTTGGCAGTGCCGAATTCGTATTCGCCCGGAGCCATGACGCCGACAGTGGCCGGGCCTTCTTCGCCCGAGAATGCGATCGACTTGACGGTGCCGTTGAAGTACTCGTTGACCTGGAACATGGGCGACTCCTGAAAAGAGGTGCTGAAAAAGGGCTGGCCAGTATGCCCAAGCCCACAGGCGTCGTCATCTGCTTTCAGGGGCCGTTGGCGGGCAGGGTCAACGGTAATAGCCGCGCCGTGTTGCGCGCATCTTCCAGGGCCCTGTGCTGCTGCCCGCAAAAGTGCATGCCGGCCAGTTGCAGGGCGCCGTTCAGGCCGGTGGGGCGCTGCAGGTGGCGGGCCTTGGCAAAGCGTTGCTTGAGGTTGATGTGCGGCAATGTGCGCAGCAGGCTGTCGAGGCTGTGCTGTTGCCACTCCTGGTGCAGTTGCTGGCGGTCGTAGTCGCCCCAGCTGACCCAGGCCTGAAGCTGCCCGCGGTGGTGCCCCAGCCAGCGCTCGAAGCTTGCCCACACCTCGCGAAACGGCGCGGCGCTGTCCACGTCGGCCTGGCTGATGTGGGTCAGCTCACGGCAGAACGGGGTCAGCTGCGGCCGCCGCCGTGGCTTAACAAAACGCTGGAAATGGTCGACCTCGCGGCCTTCGCGGGTAACCAGGCTTGCGCCGATTTCAATGACTTCCATCTCTGTGACCGGCCACCCACCATCGTCGGTGGTGGCTTCCAGGTCGATCACCAACCAATGGCCCATACCAGGCTCCCATGCAGATCCTGCTAGAGCGTAGCCAATGTCCGGGCATACGGCATCCTATGGCATTTTGCCGCCTGCTTTGGCACAAAGAGCAGGCGCCAGCAGTTGTGTCGCCCCTGGAAAACGCCTAGCTTAAGCGCATACAGGCATAAACCGTGATGAGTGTCCGTCTTGACTCCAGCGCCCGGCCTCAAGGCCTTGTCCACCCTGATGCTGCTGGCCGTGTTCTGGTTGGCGGCACCGGTATGGGCTGGCGAGGCGGTTGAAGTAAAGATTGGCGCAGCCCATTTCCCGCCTTACACAGTGCGCCCCGAGCAAGGTGCCGATACCGGTTTGCTGCCGCAGTTGGTCGATGCACTCAACCGGGCGCAGCAGCACTATCACTTCGTTCTGGTGCCTACGTCTATCCAGCGGCGCTTCGGTGACTTCCAGCAGGGCCGCACCGACATGGCTATTTTCGAGAACCCACAATGGGGCTGGGAGCAGATTGCTCATCAGACTGTGGACATGGGCCTGGAAGATGCCGAAGTGTTCGTCGCCCGCAAGGCAAACGGCAATGATCCGCATTATTTCGATGACCTGCGCGGCAAACGCCTTGCCTTGTTCAACGGCTACCACTACGCGTTCGCCAGCTTCAACACTGACCCGGACTACCTGCGCAAGACATACAACGCGACCCTGACCTATTCCCATGACAGCAACCTGCTGATGGTGCTGGCCGGCCGCGCCGATATTGCCCTGGTCACGCGTTCCTACCTCAGCGATTTCCTGGCACGCAACCCGGCGAGCAGGGCGCAGCTGGTGCCTTCGCAACGCATTGACCAGGTCTATCACCACTACGCTTTGCTGCGCCCGGGGTCGCCTATTGGCGAGCAGTCGTTCGCTGCCCTGCTGCGTGGCCTGCGTGACAGCGGTGAACTGGCGCACATCTTCGAGCCGTACCGCATCACGGTGGCTGCACCGCAAGACTAAATTCCCGTGTTGCGGCAACGTTCCCTGCAGTGTGCCTTTTCTTCATTTTCGTGAGTCAAGCCCATGCCGTTCGATGCCGCTTCGCAGCCACAGTCACCGCCACGCTGGCGCAGCCTCAGTGCCGAGGAGGGCGACAGCTGGTTAAGCCTGGCCCTTGAAGGCCGCCCCCTGATCCAGTTGCGTCTGGAGGCTGGCGCTTCTCTGCACGTTCACCTTGAGCGCTTTTGCCCCGAGCGCCCCTACCAAGCCTTGTGGGCCGCCTGCTATTGGTTGCTGTCGCGCGATACGGCCTGCCAGCGCCTGACCTGGCACCTGCCCGAAGTGTTGCCGCAGGCGTTGGCCAGTGGCCTGCTGCTGGCCGGTGAACAGCCTGGCCAGTACCTGTGCGAGCGCGCACTGTTCTGGCAACTGCCGCAGCCGTGGCTGGGCGAGTCGGTTGCCGGGGTATATCCGCAGCAGATGCAGATCAGCAACGGTAAGCGCCACCCGCGCAGGGCGCCCAAGCCGCGGGGCGAAGTGTACCGACGCTTCGATGCGCGCTTGGGCAGTTGGGTATCGCTGCGTACCCTGGAGATCGAGCATGACCTGGAGCGTTTCAACCGCTGGCAGAACAACCCTCGCGTGGAGGCGTTCTGGCAGGAGGGTGGCACGCTGGCGCAGCACCGCGAATACTTGGCCAAGCTCGAAGCCGACCCGCATACGTTGACGTTGATCGGTTGTTTCGATGACGAGCCGTTTGCCTACTTCGAGGCGTACTGGGCCAAGGAGGACCGCATTGCCCTCTTCTACCCGGCCGATGACTACGACCGTGGTATCCATATGCTGGTGGGAGAGGAGAGCCACCGAGGGCCGCACAAGGTGGCCAGCTGGCTATCGGCGTTGGTGCACTACCTGTTCCTGGATGACCCGCGCACCCAGCGGGTGGTGGCCGAGCCGCGCGCCGACAACGGCAAGATGATTGGCTACATGCACGACCAATGTTTCCATTGCGACAAGGAGTTCGACTTTCCACACAAGCGGGCGGCGTTGATGATTCTGGGGCGGGAGCGGTTTTTCGATCGTTGCAAGCTGACGTAGGGGCTAGTGTGGTGTTTCACAAATAACGACCATAACTCGCGGCGCTTTTTGCACTCATGCGGCGTTGTCGCTCCTCGCCGTAGCTGGGCTACGACTCGTCGCGACGCCTTGCCTGAACGCAAAAATCGCTCGCGAGTTATTGGCCGTATTTGCAAAAAACCACACTAGCGCTGCAAGCAAAAGCGAGAGCGATCCAGGTTCGCTCTCGCTTTTGCTTGCAACAATCTTCAGGCCTGCCGACTGGCCGTCTTGCGACAATGCACCAGCGCATCGCGGATCATGAAGTTGACCAAGGTCGGCGATACGCCCAGTTCCTTGGCAATGTCCTTCTGCGGCACGCCATTAAGGCGGTACATCTCGAAAGCATAGCGGGTGCGCGGCGGCAGTTCGTTCAAGGCCTCCGCGATGTCGTTCAGCGCGGCGCGGTTGATATGGGTGGCTTCGGGCGAGGCGTTCTGCACCACCACGTTCATGCCTTCCTCTTCACTACCGGAGTACTTCAGCTCCATCGCCTGCTTGCGATAGTGGTCGATCGCCAGGTTGCGCACGATCTGGAACAGGTAGCTCAGCTGGGCCTTGAACGATGAGGTGATCTGCGGGGCGGTGCTGAGCCGGAAAAAGGCATCCTGTACCACGTCCTCAGCCCGCGAGCGGCAGCCTGTGATGCGGGCGGCGATCTTGACCAGGATGCTGCGGTTGTCGACGAAGGCCTGCAGTAATGGTGAATCGCACTTACTTGTGGATAGTTGTTCCGCCATGGAAATCACCTTGTCACAGAGGGGAGAGGAGGCGCCCAAGGTTGGGAAGCTTCCTACGACGTGCGACAAACTATGCAAGATGATAATAATTGTCAAATGCGAAATGTAATTAGTATCTGTGGGTTTCAGTTCTAAAGCGCGGTTGGCTTTGGGGGTATGCCTTATCAACCCTTAAAGCCTGACCTGCCCGCTAATTTCTCTCCCTGCCCATCCGTTCCCCTGTGTACATCCCCGGTCGCATACGTTGCCCGCCCACGTTAGCGGAGCAGCTGTCAGACCTAACCAGACACTGGCAGGAACACCCAATGACGGACGCCTTCGAACTCCCGCTCTCGCTGGTCCAGGCCCTGGCGCAACGCGCCGCGCAGACCCCGGACAGGATTGCCCTGCGCTTTCTCGCCGACACGCCCGGTGAGCAGGCCGTGCTCAGCTACCGGGACCTCGACCAGCGTGCACGCACCATCGCCGCCGCCTTGCAGGCGCGCGCCAGCTTCGGTGACCGTGCCGTGCTGTTGTTCCCCAGCGGGCCAGATTACGTGGCGGCGTTCTTCGGCTGCCTGTATGCGGGCGTGATCGCGGTGCCGGCCTACCCGCCGGAGTCCGCGCGCCAGCAGCACCAGGAGCGTTTGCTGTCGATCATCGATGACGCCGAGCCGCGCCTGCTGCTGACCGTGGCGGCGCTGCACGACAGCCTGCAGGGCCTGGAAGCCCTGGCGGCGGACAATGTCCCCCAACTGCTGGCAGTGGATGGCTTGGACCCGGCCCTGGCTGCGAACTGGCGTGAACCCGTGCTCAAGGGCGATGACATCGCCTTCCTGCAGTACACCTCCGGCTCCACCGCGCTGCCCAAGGGCGTGCAGGTCAGCCATGGCAACCTGGTGGCCAACGAGCAACTGATCCGCCAAGGCTTTGGCATCGACCTCAACCCCGACGATGTGATCGTCAGCTGGCTACCGCTGTACCATGACATGGGACTGATCGGCGGCCTGCTGCAGCCGATCTTCAGTGGCGTGCCTTGCGTGCTGATGTCGCCGGGGTACTTCCTGGCCCGGCCGTTGCGCTGGTTGCAGGCCATCAGCGAATACGGTGGCACCATCAGCGGCGGGCCCGACTTTGCCTACCGCCTGTGCAGCGAACGGGTGAGCGAGGCTTCGCTGGCCGGGCTCGACCTGAGCCGCTGGCGCGTGGCCTATTCCGGCTCCGAGCCTATCCGCCAGGACAGCCTGGCCACCTTCGCCGACAAGTTCCAGGCCTGTGGCTTCGACCCGCAGAGCTTCTTCGCCAGTTATGGCCTGGCCGAAGCCACCCTGTTCGTCAGCGGCAGCCGTCGTGGCCAGGGTATCGCCGCGCTGGAGCTCGACGCCGCAGCCTTCGCTGCCAACCGTGCCGAGCTGGGCAAGGGCAGTGTGCTGATGAGCTGCGGCTACCCACAGCCGGGGCATGCCGTACGCATCGTCGAACCACAACGCCTGCAAGTGCTGGATGACAACCAGGTTGGCGAGATCTGGGCCGGCGGCCCGAGCATCGCATTGGGTTACTGGCGCAACCCCGAAGCCAGCGCTCGCACCTTTGTCGAAATGGACGGCCAGACCTGGCTGCGTACCGGCGACCTGGGCTTCATGCGTGACGGCGAGGTATTCGTCACCGGGCGCCTGAAGGACATGCTGATCGTGCGTGGGCAAAACCTGTACCCACAAGACCTGGAAAAAAACCTCGAGCGCGAAGTTCAGGTGCTGCGTAAAGGCCGGGTAGCGGTGTTCGCCGTCGAGCACCAAGGCGAGGAGGGCATCGGTGTCGCGGTGGAGGTCAGCCGCAATGTGCAAAAGGCACTCAAGCCCCAGGACCTGATCAAGACCCTGCGCCAGGTCATCGCCGACGCCTGCCGACAGGCCCCGGCCGTGGTCCTGCTGCTGAACCCCGGCGCGCTGCCGAAGACCTCCAGCGGCAAGTTGCAGCGCTCTGCCTGCCGGCTGCGCATGGACGAAGGCAGCCTGGACTGCTATGCCCGTTTCCCTGAGGTGAGCGAAGCCGGTACCCGTGCAACCGCTGGCGATGAGCTGCAAGCACGCATCGCCGCTGTGTGGCGCGACATCCTCAAGGTAGACGCGGTGGCCGCGGACGACCACTTCCTGCTACTGGGCGGTAACTCCATCGCCGCCACCCAGGCCACGGCGCGTCTGGCCGACGAGCTGGGTATCGACCTGAGCCTGCGTACCCTGTTCGAGGCGCCGGTACTGGCCGACTACAGCAAGGCCGTGGCACAGATCATCGCCGATGGCGCCGCTGGCACCGCAGCCATCACCACGCTGGAGCGCGCCCAGGCGTTGCCCCAGTCGCTGGCGCAAAACCGCTTGTGGCTGCTGTGGCAGCTGGAACCGCAATCAGCGGCCTACAACATTCCCGCCGGCTTGCACCTGCGTGGCGAGCTGGATGTCAATGCTCTGCAAGTGAGCTTCCAGGCACTGGTGGCGCGCCATGAATCGCTGCGTACTGTGTTCAGCGAAGAGAATGGCCAGGCGCTGCAGCGTATCCTGCCTCAACAGCCGTTCAGCCTGCACCGCCTGGACCTTGAAGGGCACTCGCCCGAGCAGGTCGCCGCGCTGCGGGAAACCGAGGCCCGCCAGCCGTTCGACCTCACCCAGGGCCCGCTGCTGCGGGCAACCCTGGTGCGCCTGGGCGACGAAGAGCATCAGCTGTGGGTGACCCTGCACCACATCGTTGCCGACGGCTGGTCGCTGAACATCCTGCTCGAAGAATTCGCCAAGCTGTATGCCGCTCGCTGCCAAGGCCTGGAGGCCAACCTGGCGCCGCTGCCCCTGGGGTACGCCGACTACGGCAGCTGGCAGCGGCAATGGCTGACTGACGGTGAAGCCGAACGCCAGTTGCAGTACTGGAAGGCACACCTTGGTGGTGAGCTGCCGGCGCTTGACCTGTGCACTGACCACCCGCGCGCCAGCCAGCGCGAGCACAGCGCTGCGCGCTTCAACCTCAAGGTGCCGGCCAGGCTTGGCGAAGCGCTCAAGAGCCTTGCCCACCAGCAGCAGGCCAGCCTGTTCATGGTCCTGCTGGCAGGTTGGCAGGCGCTGCTGCAGCGCTACAGCGGCCAGGCCGATATCCGCGTCGGCGTGCCCAACGCCAACCGCCCGCGCCTGGAAACCCAAGGCATGGTCGGTTTCTTCATCAATACGCAGGCGCTGCGCGCGCAATTCGATGGCCGTCACTCGTTTACCCAGTTGCTGACCCAGGTACGACAGGCCACGTTGCAAGCCCAGGCTAATCAGGACCTGCCCTTCGAACAGCTTGTCGAAGCCCTGCCCGATGCGCGCGAACAGGGCCTGTTCCAGGTCATGTTCAACCACCAGCAACGCGACCTGTCAGCCCTGCGGCGTCTGCCGGGGCTGTTGGCCGAAGAGCTGGCGTGGCACAGCCGCGAAGCCAAGTTCGACTTGCAGTTGCACAGTGAGGAGGACCATCTGGGCCGCCTGAGCCTGGCCTTCGACTACGCCGCGGAGCTGTTCGAAGCCAGCACCGTCGAGCGTCTGGCCCATCACCTGCTGGCGTTGCTGGAACAGGTGTGTGCCGCGCCGCAGCAGGCGCTGGGCGACGTGCAATTGCTGGATGAGCCCGGCCGTGCTCAGCTGCTGGGTTGGGGCCAGGCACCGGCCGCCGCAGCGCACCACCTGTTGGTCGAACAACTCAATGAGCAGGCACGCCTGACGCCGCAGCGCACCGCCCTGGTTTGGGACGGGGGCAGCCTGGATTACGCCGGGCTGCACCAGCAAGCCAATCGCCTGGCCCACTACCTGCGTGATAAAGGCGTCGGTCCCGATACCTGTGTGGCCATTGCCATCGAGCGCTCACCGCAATTGCTGGTCGGCCTGCTAGCCATTCTCAAGGCTGGCGGTGCCTACGTACCGCTGGATGTCGATTACCCTGCCGAACGCCTGGCCTACATGCTGGCCGACTGCGACGCCCGTTTGCTATTGAGCCACAGCAGCCTGCTGGGCAAGCTACCGCAGGTCGACGGTGTCAGCGCCATTGCCCTCGACCAGTTGCACCTGGACAGCTGGCCCAGCCATGCCCCCGGCCTGCACCTGCACGGCGACAACCTGGCCTACGTTATCTATACCTCCGGCTCTACCGGGCAGCCCAAGGGCGTAGGCAATACCCATGCGGCGTTGGCCGAGCGCCTGCAGTGGATGCAGACGACCTATGCGCTGAATGACAGCGACGTGCTGATGCAGAAGGCGCCGATCAGTTTCGACGTCTCGGTGTGGGAATGCTTCTGGCCGCTGGTCACCGGCTGCAAGCTGGTACTCGCCGGCCCTGGTGAACATCGCGACCCGCAGCGTATCGCTGCCCTGGTGCAGGCTTATGGGGTGACTACGCTGCACTTTGTACCGCCGCTGTTGCAGGTGTTCGTCCAGGAGCCGCAGGCAGGTGCCTGCAGCAGCTTGCGCCGGGTGTTTTCGGGTGGCGAAGCGTTGTCCGCCACGCTGCGTGACCGCGTGCTGCAGGTGCTGCCGCAGGTGCAGCTGCACAACCGGTACGGCCCGACCGAAACCGCCATCAACGTCACCCACTGGCACTGCCAGGTGGCGGACGGCGAGCGCTCGCCCATCGGCCGCCCGCTGGGCAATGTGCTGTGCCGCGTGCTGGACGATGAGCTGGAGCTGAGCGCCCCCGGTGTGCCGGGTGAACTGTACCTCGGTGGCGCGGGCCTGGCCCGTGGTTACCTGGGCCGCCCCGCCCTCACTGCCGAGCGCTTCGTACCCCAGGCCGACGGCAATGGTCAGCGTCTTTACCGCAGTGGCGATCGCGCCCGCTGGCAGGTTCAGCTGGAGGCCCTGGAATACCTTGGCCGCCTAGACCAGCAGGTAAAGGTGCGTGGTTTCCGCGTCGAGCCCGAGGAAGTGCAGGCCTGCCTGCTGGCACAGGCGGGTGTGGAACAGGCGCTGGTGTTGATACACAAGGACGCCGTTGGCGCGCAACTGGTCGGCTATTACAGTGGCAGCGCCCAGCCTGCCGAGGTGCTGGCCGTGCTGGCTGAGCAATTGCCAGCCTACATGGTGCCGGCGCAACTCATCCCCTTGGCACAGATGCCACTGGGCCCCAGCGGCAAGGTCGACCGCAAGGCACTGCCTGCCCCAGTGTGGCAGCAGCGTGAGCATGTCGAGCCACGAACCGAGCTGCAACAACAGGTCGCGGCCATCTGGCGCGACGTGTTGAATCTGCCGCGCATTGGCCTGCAGGACGACTTCTTCGCCCTTGGTGGCCACTCGTTGCTGGCTACTCAGATCGTTTCACGCACCCGCCAGGCCTGCGATGTCGAGCTGCCGCTCAAGGCCCTGTTCGAAGCCAGCGAGCTGGGCGCCTTCTGTGCCGAGATCGCCCGCCTTCGCGCGGCCGGCGAGCGCAACCTGCAAGGTGCAATCACCCGTGTCGACCGCCGTCAGGCGGTGCCATTGTCGTACTCGCAGCAGCGAATGTGGTTCCTCTGGCAGATGGAGCCGGACAGCCCGGCGTACAACGTCGGCGGCATGGCACGCCTGCGCGGCACCCTGCACGTGGACGCCTTCGAGCGTGCACTGCAGGCGCTGATCGTGCGTCACGAAACCTTGCGCACCACATTCCCCAGCATCGACGGCGTGCCGTACCAGTGCGTGGCCGAAGACAGCGGCCTGCATCTGGACTGGCAAGACTTCAGCGCTTTGTCAGACGATGCCTGCCAGCAACGTTTGCAACAACTGGCCGACGACCAGGCGCACCAGCCCTTCGACCTGGAGCGGGGGCCGCTGCTGCGCGCGTGCCTGGTCAAGGCCAACGAGCGCGAGCACTTCTTTGTGCTGACGCTGCACCACATCGTCACCGAAGGCTGGGCCATGGACATCTTCGCCCGCGAGCTGGGCGAGCTGTACGAAGCCTTTGTCGATGACCGCGAGTCGCCACTGGCGCCGCTGCCGGTGCAGTACCTGGACTATAGCGTGTGGCAGCGGCAATGGCTGGAAAGCGGCGAGGGCGCTCGTCAACTGGCCTACTGGAAGCACCGCCTGGGCGACGAGCACCCGGTGCTGGCGTTGCCTGCCGACCGCCCGCGTCCGGCAGTCCAGAGCCACCGTGGCGAGCTGTACCGCTTCGAACTCGATCCGGCACTGGTGGCCCGCGTGCATGCTTTCAATAGCCAGCGCGGCCTGACCCTGTTCATGACCATGACCGCCACCCTGGCCGCCTTGCTGCACCGCTACAGCGGCCAGCGCGACCTGCGTATCGGCGCGCCGGTGGCCAACCGCATCCGCCCGGAAAGCGAAGGCCTGATCGGCGCTTTCCTCAACACCCAGGTGCTGCGCTGCCAGCTGGACGGCCAGATGACCGCCAGCGCGCTGCTGGAGCAGATTCGCCAGGCTGCCATCGAAGGCCAGTCGCACCAGGACCTGCCGTTCGACCAACTGGTAGAGGCCCTGCAGCCCCCACGCAGCAGTGCCTACAACCCGCTGTTCCAGGTGATGTGCAACGTGCAGCGCTGGGCCTTCCAGCAAAGCCGCACGCTGGCCGGCATGCAGGTGGATTACCTGGTCAACGATGCCAGCGCCACCAAGTTCGACCTTTACCTGGAGGTGACCGACCTGGACGGCCGGCTGGGCTGCTGCCTGACCTACAGCCGCGACCTGTTCGACGCGCCGCGTATCGCGCGCATGGCCGAGCACTGGCAACAACTGCTGGTCGGTTTGCTCGACAACCCGCAACACCGCCTGTGCGAACTGCCAATGCTGAGCAGTGCCGAGCGACAAGTGCTTACAGGCCAGTTGCAGGGCGAACACGATTTCGACCTTGGCCAGACCCTCCACGGTCTGTTCGCCGCCCAGGCCGCGCGCACGCCACAGGCTGGCGCGTTGACCTTCGCCGGCCAGCACTTGACCTACGCCGAGCTCGACCAGCAGGCCAACCGTCTGGCGCGTGCCCTGCGCGAACGGGGTGTCGGCCCGCAGGTGCGCGTGGGCCTGGCGCTGGAGCGCTCGCTGGAAATGGTCGTCGGCCTGCTGGCCATCCTCAAGGCCGGCGGCGCCTATGTACCGCTCGACCCCGAGTACCCGCTCGACCGCCTGCGCTACATGATCGAAGACAGCCGCATCGGCTTGCTGCTCAGCCAGCGTGCGCTGCTGCACACTCTGGGCGAGCTGCCTGAAGGCGTGGCCAGCTGGAGCCTGGAAGACGATGCCGCCAGCCTGGCGGCCTACAGCGATGCGCCGCTGGACAACCTCAGCCTGCCGCAGCACCAGGCTTACCTGATCTACACCTCCGGCTCCACCGGCAAACCCAAGGGCGTGGTGGTCAGCCATGGCGAGTTCGCCATGCACTGCCAGGCGGTGATCGCCGCATTTGGCATGCGCAGCGATGATTGCGAGCTGCATTTCTATTCGATCAATTTCGACGCTGCCAGCGAGCGCCTGTGGGTGCCGCTGTTGTGTGGTGCGCGCGTGGTACTGCGCGCCCAGGGTCAGTGGGGCGCCGAGGACATCTGCCAGTTGGTGCGCGAGCAGCAGGTGAGCATTCTGGGCTTTACCCCCAGCTACGGCAGCCAGCTGGCGCAGTACCTGGGCGGGCGGGGCGAACAATTGCCGGTACGCCTGGTGATTACCGGGGGCGAGGCGCTGACCGGCGAGCACCTGCAGCGTATTCGCCAGGCCTTTGCGCCGCAGCAGTGCTTCAATGCCTACGGCCCGACCGAAACCGTGGTCATGCCGCTGGCGTGCCTGGCGCCAGACGCGTTGCCAGCAGACCTTGGCAGCGTACCGATCGGCCGCGTCATCGGTAGCCGTACGGCCTATATCCTCGACGAGGATCTGGCCTTGTTGCCGCAAGGCGGCATTGGCGAACTGTATGTCGGCGGCGCCGGCCTGGCCCAGGGTTATCACGACCGGCCAGGCCTCACTGCCGAGCGCTTTGTCGCCGACCCGTTCAGTGCCGAAGGCGGGCGCCTGTACCGTACCGGAGACCTGGTACGCCTGGGTACCGATGGCCTGGTGGAGTATGTCGGCCGTGCCGACCAGCAGGTGAAGATCCGCGGCTTCCGCATCGAACTGGGCGAAATCGAGAGCCGCTTGCAGGCGCACCACGATGTCGACGAGGCCGTTGTGCTGGCGCTGGACTTGCCGGGCGGCAAGCAGTTGGTGGGCTATCTGGTGTGCAGGCAGGCCACCGCCAGTAGCGACGCGCAACAACTGCTGCGCGAAGTGGTGAAAGCCGATGCCCGCCAGCACCTGCCCGACTACATGGTGCCTGCGCACCTGGTGCTGCTCGATAGCCTGCCGCTGATGGGCAACGGCAAGCTCGACCGCCGTGCGCTGCCGCTGCCGGACCTTGAGCAGGCGCGGCAGCAATACCAGTCCCCTGGCAATGAGGTGGAAGCACAGCTGGCGCAGATCTGGCGCGAGGTGCTCAACGTTGCCCGGGTCGGCGTGCAGGACAACTTCTTCGAGCTGGGGGGCGACTCGATCCTGTCGATTCAGGTGGTCAGCCGCGCCCGGCAGGCCGGCTTGCAATTCACGCCGCGCGACCTGTTCCAGCATCAGACCATCCAGACCCTGGCAGCTGTGGTTCAGCTCAGCGAAGCCGTGAGCACGGTGGAGCAGGGACTGCGCCAGGGCCAGGCCGGGTTGACGCCGATCCAGCACTGGTTCTTCGACAGTGACGTGCCACAGCCGCAACACTGGAACCAGGCCGTGCTGCTGGAGGTGCGCCACCCCTTGGTTGAGGCCACCCTTGAACAGGCGTTGGCTGCGCTGGTGCAGCACCATGACAGCCTGCGTCTGCGCTTCAGCGATGCCCAGGGCCGCTGGCAGGCGCAGTACGCGCAGCCTGGCGCCGAGCAACTGCTGTGGAGCGCCACTGTCGCCGATTTCAATGATTGCCAGGCACTCTACACTGACGTGCAGCGCAGCCTGGACCTGCAACAGGGGCCGCTGCTGCGCGCCTTGCTGGTGCGTGACGGGCAGGGCACCCAGCGGTTGTTGCTGGCGATCCATCACCTGGTGGTCGATGGTGTGTCCTGGCGGGTGCTGCTGGAAGACCTGCAGGCGCTGTACCGTGGCCAGCCTCTGCCGGCCAAGACCCACGCCGTCGGCGACTGGGCCGCGCGCCTGGCCAGCTACGCCGGCAGCGATTCGCTACGTGACGAACTGGCTTGGTGGCAAGGCCAGCTGGGCGGTGTGCGTCGCGAATTGCCGTGCGACCATCCGCAGGGCGGCAATTTGCATCGCCATGCTCAAACCCTGGCCATCGGCCTGGACGTGGAGCAAACCCGACAGCTGTTGCAACTGGCCCCGGCGGCTTACCACACCCAGGTCAACGACCTGCTGTTGACTGCACTGGCGCGGGCCTTGTGCCGCTGGAGCGGCGATGAAGAAGTGCTGGTGCAGCTTGAAGGCCATGGCCGTGATGGGCTGTTCGAAGACATGGACCTGACCCGCAGCGTCGGCTGGTTCACCAATGCCTACCCACTGAGCCTGCGTCCGCTGCCAGGTGAAGACGACGCGGCGCGGGCCGGTTCGATCAAGCGCATCAAGGAACAACTGCGCCAGGTGCCGCACAAGGGCCTGGGCTACGGCGTACTGCGCTACCTGGCGGATGCCGCCGGGCGCGAGCAGATGGCGGCCTTGCCGCAGGCGCGCATCACCTTCAACTACCTGGGCCAGTTCGACCAGCAGTTCGACAGTGCGGCCTTGTTCCAGCCCCTGGAGGCCCCGGCCGGGTTGGCCCATGACCTCGATGCGCCGTTGCCCAACTGGTTGAGCGTCGATGGCCAGGTGTATGGCGGTGCTCTGCAACTGCGCTGGACCTTCAGCGCCGAGCGCTACGATCAGCAGACCATCGCGGGTCTGGCCGAGGCCTATCGTCAGGAGCTGCTGGCGCTGGTCGCGCATTGCCTGGCCGATGGCAATGGCAGCTTCACCCCATCGGACTTCCCGCTGGCGCACCTGACTCAGGAGCAGATCGACGCATTGCCGGTACCGGCCGCGCAGATCGAGGACGTTTACCCGCTGACGCCGATGCAGGAAGGCATGCTGCTGCACACCCTGCTGGAGCCGGGCACTGGCCTGTACTACATGCAGGACCGCTACCGCATCAACAGCGCCCTCGACCCCGAGCGTTTCGCCCAGGCCTGGCAGGCCGTGGTGGCGCGCCACGAAGCGTTGCGCGCCTCGTTCAGTTGGAACAGCGGCGAGGCGATGCTGCAGATCATCCACAAGCCGGGCAACCTGGCGGTGGACTACCAGGACTGGCGCGGCCTTGCTGAGGATGCCCAGGAGCAGCGCCTGCAGGCCCTGCACAAGCAGGAGCGCGAGGCCGGCTTTGCCTTGCTCAGCGAAGCACCGTTCCACCTGCGCCTGGTGCGCGTGGCCGATGAACGCTACTGGTTCATGATGAGCAACCACCACATCCTTATCGATGCCTGGTGCCGCTCGCTGTTGATGAACGATTTCTTCGAGGTCTACCAGGCCCTTGGCGAAGGCCGTCAGGCCCAACTGCCGGTGCCACCGCGTTACCGCGATTACATCGGTTGGCTGCAGCGCCAGGGCCTGGACGATGCACGCGCCTGGTGGCAGGCCAACCTGGCTGGCTTCGAACGTGCCACAGCCATCCCGAGCGACCGCCCGCTGCGCCATGACCACGCCGGTAGCGGCATGGTCGTCGGCGACTGCTACACCCGCCTGGAGGTGAGTGATGGTGTGCGTCTGCGCGAACTGGCCCAGGCTCATCAGCTCACCGTCAACACCTTCGCCCAGGCGGCCTGGGCCTTGGTGTTGGCGCGTTACAGCGGCGACCGCGATGTGGCCTTTGGCGTGACCGTGGCCGGGCGCCCGGTGAGCATGCCGCAGATGCAGCGCACCGTTGGCCTGTTCATCAACAGCGTGGCCCTGCGCGTGCAGTTGCCCATCGCTGGTGAGCGCTGCAGCGTACGCCAGTGGCTGCAGGGCCTGCTGCAAAGCAACATGGAACTGCGCGAGTACGAATACCTGCCGCTGGTGGCGATCCAGGCGTGCAGCGAGCTGCCCAAGGGCCAGCCGCTGTTCGACAGCCTGTTCGTGTTCGAGAATGCGCCGGTTGAAACCGCCGTGCTCGATCACGCCCAGCACCTGAACGCCAGCTCCGACTCGGGCCGTACCCACACCAACTTCCCGCTGACGGCGGTGTGCTACCCGGGTGATGACCTGGGCCTGCACCTGTCGTTCGACCAGCGCTACTTTGACTACCCGACCGTCGAGCGCCTGCTGGCCGAATTCAAGCGCCTGCTGCTGGCGCTGGTACAAGGCTTTGAAGGGGAGGTGAGCGAGCTACCGTTGCTGAGCGCCCAGGAGCAAGGCTTCCTGCTGGAGGATTGCAACCGGACCGAGCGGGTTTATCCGCTGGAACAGAGCTACATCGCGCAGTTCGAAGCGCAGGTCGTGGCGCATCCACAGCGTACCGTGGCCCGCTGCCTGGAGGCGTCCTACGATTACGCCGGGCTGAACCTGGCGGCCAACCGCCTGGGCCATGCGCTGGTGGCTGCCGGGGTCTGCGTGGACCAGCCAGTGGCACTGCTTGCCGAGCGTGGGTTGCCGCTGCTGGGCATGATTGTCGGCAGCTTCAAGGCCGGCGCCGGCTACCTGCCGCTGGACCCGGGCCTGCCGGCGGCGCGCCTGCAAAGCATCATTCAGCTCAGCCGCACGCCAGTGCTGGTGTGCAGCGCGGCCTGCGCCGAGCAGGGGCGGCAGTTGCTCGGTGAGCTGGAGGCTGCGCTGCGGCCGCAACTGCTGGTCTGGGAAGACGTCCAGGCCAACCCGATCGCAAGCCACAACCCGGGCATCCACAGTGGCCCGGACAACCTCGCCTATGTGATCTACACCTCAGGCTCGACCGGCCTGCCGAAAGGGGTGATGGTCGAGCAGCGCGGCATGCTCAACAACCAGCTGAGCAAGGTGCCTTACCTGGCGCTGAGCGAGCAGGACGTGATCGCCCAGACCGCCTCGCAAAGCTTCGACATCTCGGTCTGGCAGTTCCTGGCTGCGCCGCTGTTCGGCGCCAAGGTAGAGATCGTGCCTAACGCCATCGCCCACGACCCGCAGGGCCTGCTGGCGCACGTGCAGGCCACCGGCATCACCGTGCTGGAGAGCGTGCCGTCCCTGATCCAGGGCATGCTGGCCAGCGACCACCAGGCCCTCGACGGCCTGCGCTGGATGCTGCCGACCGGCGAGGCCATGCCACCGGAGCTGGCGGCGCAGTGGCTGCAGCGCTACCCGCAGATCGGCCTGGTCAATGCCTATGGGCCGGCGGAGTGCTCGGATGACGTGGCGTTCTTCCGCGTCGATGCCGCCTCGACCCAAGGCAGCTACCTGCCAATCGGCACGCCAACCGACAACAACCGCCTGTACCTGTTCGGCGAGGACCAGGCGCTGGTGCCGCTGGGAGCGGTGGGCGAGCTGTGCGTGGCTGGTACGGGTGTAGGCCGTGGCTACGTCAGTGACCCGGTGCGCACGGCGCTGGCGTTCATTCCTCACCCTTACGGGGCACCGGGAGAGCGCCTGTACCGTACCGGTGACCTCGCACGGCAGCGCCTGGACGGTGTGCTGGAGTACGTCGGGCGCATTGACCATCAGGTGAAGATTCGCGGCTATCGCATCGAGCTGGGCGAGATCGAGGCCCGGCTGCATGAGCAGGCGGAAATTCGCGATGCCGCCGTGGCGGTGCAGGAGGGCGTGAACGGCAAGCATCTGGTTGGCTACCTGGTGGCGCACCAGGGCGTCAGTGCCGATGCCGCGTTGCTGGAGCAGGTCAAGCAACGACTGCGTGCCGAGTTGCCGGAGTACATGGTGCCGTTGCATTGGGGCTGGTTCGACAGCTTGCCGCACAACGCCAACGGCAAGCTCGACCGCAAGGCCTTGCCAGCCATCGACATCGGCGGCCAGTACAGTCAGGCCTATCAGGCGCCACGCAATGAATTGGAGGACGTGTTGGCGGGTATTTGGGCCGATGTGCTCAAAGCCGAGCGGGTGGGGGTGCACGACAACTTCTTCGAGCTGGGCGGGCATTCGCTGCTGGCCACGCAGATCGCTTCGCGGGTGCAGAAGCAGCTACAGCTGAACGTGCCGCTGCGGGCGATGTTCGAGTGCAGCACGGTGGAGGCGTTGGCCGAGTATGTTCAGGGGCTGCAGGGCAGTGCGCTGGATGATGACAAGGTCGACCGGCTCAGTGACCTGATGGCGGAGCTGGAGGGGTTGTGATGGGCAGGGGCGCCTGGCGCCCCCTCTCGATGGCCACGGTACTTAGACCGAAGCATTGATAAAGGCTTCATCCAGCGATTTGGCACGGTGGCGTTCCATGAACTGTCCACCACTGTCAAACGCTTCCAGTCGTTTGTTTGCGAGCATATAAAAGCGCTGGCAGTTTCTCGTGATTTCCTCTGTGTAATGAGAAGATATCAGCACGCTCGCACCTTCCGCGCACGCGCTTTTTATACCGAGCCATATATAATGTCGAAATTCAGGGTCTACGCCAGCCGTTGGCTCGTCAAGAATGATCAAGTCACTGTTTAAAAGCAACAAGGTCAGCGTGAAGTAGCTACGAATTTCACCGTAGCTGCAATTGGCGGCTTTTTTCTTGGCGATTTCTGCATATCGCTTGGACAGTGACGGGGACCATTTGGCTAGTTTCGAGAGAATCTCTGTGTGATCTGGGGAAGCGTTGGGGGTCAGGCTGGTGATAAGCTTGCCCGCTTCGTTCATACGCAGTAATGGGGGCGGTGTAAGGATTTGCGTCAAATAGGCCTGACGCCTGGATAAATTGGAAATGGCACCTTTTGCCGGTTTCTTTATTTTACAGATGAGGTCGAAAAGGGTTGTCTTTCCGGCCCCGTTGTTGCCCAGAATGCCGACCAGTTCCCCCGCTTTTATAGTGAGTTCAATGTCGTTCAGCAGCGGGTTTCCGCTGTATCCGAAGTGAAGGTTGTTTATAGTTAAAATGTCCATCAGTATCGGCTCCATATGGGTTGGATTCTGAAATACCTTCCGGTCAGGTATGTCGAGGCTGCAGAGGCCGAAAGTGCAATCAGGAAACTGCTGAGAAGGGGCATTTCGCCATGGAAGATCTGCGCGCTTAGAAAGAGCGGGTTGATCAGCGTTAGCGCCTGCGAAGCATCGTTGGCTGGGTAACGATGAAGAGTATGCAGGGGGCCAGTGCTGACCAAAGAAGCGATGTGGGCTCCCTCAAGTGCTCAGTGGTCAAGATTTTTGTGATGCTCGTGATTTTTTGTGCGCTGCGGATACAGTGGTTTGGATTCATGAGTAGACCATTTTGGTGTCATGGTTGCGGTGTTATTTGATTTCGCAGTGAGTGTAGAAGCCAATGCCATGAGGGTAATGCCATATTGATTTTCCATGAGTGTCTCCTGGTTGTTGGTGTGGTCTGAAATGTATGGGTATGGAGGTTTAGGCGTTCGGCGGTTTCAAGTCAATCTTTCGGTGGGGATGGCGTGGCTGGACGTGATATTGGAATGTTCGGTTTAAAGCTATTTTTGTGGGAAAATTCTTCAGAATGGTCTTGCTTAAACCTGATAGTGTTTTTTTGGGGTTTATTTTTTCTTCTAATTGTGTAAGAAGTTTCTGTTTTTGATGCTCGAACGCTCTGTTGTGAGCGTCCGAGAGTTCTTTGTTGTGCGTGTGTGTAGGATTTGAATAAGGGAAGCAAGCAAACGATGTTTAACGACAGGGTGTGCCGAATAATTGTTTCTAGATATGTTGAGTGGCAGATTTAAATCTGCGCGAGGTAGATTTGCCCGGCTGGGAGACTTAATGCTTGCGTAAGAACGGCCTGCGCCCAATCACCAATGTGTCTCCACTCCCGATCAGCGTAGGAGCGGGTTTACCCGCGAATACAATGGCGGCGGCAACGGTGAACGGCTGGTGGAAATTGGCCAGCAGGTCCGGCCCTTTCGCGGGTAAACCCGCTCCTACACCCGACCGCGCAGGCCTTGCGATCACGGGCCTGGCGCAAAACCCAGCCGTTAGCGCGAGCCCCGTAGGAGCGGGTTCACCCGCGAACACCGGCGTAGCCGGAGCCATGCCCCGCGTCACCTGCTTCGCGGCGCTCGATCTGTGCCCCACCACATGCACTAGCGCTTGCCAAGAATCTTCCCCAGCATCTCCGGCCGTGGTGCCCCTTGCTGGCTTTGCAGGTTGCCTTGCTCATCCTGATAGAAAATGGCCGGGGTCGCCTGCAACCCCATCTCTTCCATCAACGCCATGTTCGCCGCCAGCTTCTGTTGCACAGCCTCTGGCACCTGTTCCAGCGCCTTCAGGGTGCTGGCCTTGCCGGCCTTCTCATGCTGTTGCAGTGCCTTGGCCGGGTCTTTCGCTGCCAGCAGCGCCGCCGACTTGCCCGGGCTGTCTTCGCGGATGATGCCGACCATGATATGGCGCAACTGCACCTTGCCCGACTCCACCCATGGCCGCGCCTGTTCCCAGAACATGTTGCAGTACGGGCAGTTCGGGTCGCTGAACAGGTACACCTTGCGCGGCGCATCGGCCTTGCCGTCGGCGATCCACGCGGTTTTTTCCATTTTCGCCCAGATTTCCTGGCTCATCGGCGCGTATACCAGCTTTTGCAGCGGCTCGGCGCTCAGGTCTTTGCCCTGTTCGTCGAACAGGCTGCCGACCAGTACATGCTTGCCGTCAGGGGTCAGGTACAGGGCCAGGGCGTTGTTCTGGTACTCGGCGGCATAACCGCGCAGGCCGTTGGGCGCATCGAAGCTGCCCTTGATCACGGCGCCCTTAGCTTGCAGCTGCTGAACCGCCTTGGGCAGTTCTTCGGCCTGCAGGGCAGGGGCGGCCAGCAGGGCCAGGGACAGGGGCAGCAGTGCAGTCAATCGCATGTCAGTTTCCTTGTGCGGCAGGGGCGGGCGCAATGGCCCGGTCGAAAGGTTCCAGGGCGTGGCGCAGGCTGGCCCGGGACAGTTCGCCCAGGTGGCTGCCGACCAGCCGCCCGTTGGCGTCGTAGAACAGGGTGGTGGGCAAGGCCATGGAGCCGACACGCTGGGCCAGCAGGCCGGTGCCGTCGAACAGCACGTGGGTCAGGCTCAGGCCGGTGGTGGCGAGGAAGGTGCTGACGTTTTCCGGGGTCTCGCCCTGGTTGACGAACAGGAAGGTCACGTGCGGGTAAGCGCTTTGTGCCTGTTGCAGCACTGGCATCTCACGCCGACACGGTGGGCACCAGGTGGCCCAGATGTTGATGACCAGCGGCTTGCCGCGGTAGCTGTGCAATGCCACGGCCTGGCCGCCAGCGTTGCGCAGGCTCAGTTCGGGCAGCTCGGTGCCTTTGCTGTACAGGTGGCCACCCAGGCTGGCCAGGCCCCAGAACAGTGCGCCGCTGAACAGCGCCCAGCCTAGCGGGCGGCGCAGGCCGGGGTGGCGCCAGCTTTGCCACAGGGCTCCGAGCACGATGCCGGCAAGGCCCGACCAGAACAGGAAGCCGCCGTCACGGATGTCGATGATTTGCAGGGGGTCGTCCCGGTACATCGGCCAGTAGGCCAGTACGAAGCCGGCGCGGGCACACAGCAGGCCGATCAGGAACAGGTTGAACAGCGCCGATTCCGGGCTCTCGCCACCACGTCGGGCGACCCACCAGCCGACCACGCTGGCGATCACCAGGGCGGTGAGCATCAGCAGGTGGTTGAGGGCCATGGTCAGTGGCCCGAGTGTTACGGTCAGCATCAGCCTTGGCTCCTGGTCTGGATCCAGTGTTGCTGGAACGCTGCTGCGTCCACCTCACCGGTGATGCGCCGCGCGCGGCGTTCTTCGCCTTCCGGGCCGATCCAGATGATGCTGGGCGGGCCGGGTACTTGGTAGCGCTGCAGCAGGGCTTTGCTGGCGGGGCTGTCGGCGGTCACGTCCAGGCGCAGCAGGTGCACGCCGGCCAGGCCGGTCTGCACGTCGCTGCGGGCGAACACCTGTTTTTCCATGACTTTGCACGACACGCACCAGTCGGCATAGTAGTCGAGCATCACCCACTGGCCGCGGGCTTTGGCCGCGTCCAGCTCACGTTGCAGGTCCTCGGGGCGGCTGACGGTGACGAAGCTGTCCTCGGCATGCTGGCCAGCGGCCGCTGTGCTGCCACCCCCGGTGAACGGGCGTAGTGGCTGCCAGAGGTCGTCGCCGCCTGCTGCCGCACCGACCAGCAACAGGCCGCCCCACAGGGCGCCCAACAGCGGTACGGCGCGCAACGCCGGCAGCCGCTGCAGGGCCGGCCAGGCAGCCCAGGCCAGGGCGATCAGCCAGGCGCCGCTCAGTGCCAGCAGCAAGGTAGCAGGCAGCAGGCTGCGCACGGTGTACAGCGCCATGGCCAGGAACACGAAACCGAACACACCCTTGACCCGGTTCATCCACGCACCCGGGCGCGGCAGATAACGGTTGCCCAGGGTTACCAGCAACAGCAGCGGCACGCCCATGCCCAGGCCGAGGCTGAACAGCACCAGCGCGCCTTGCAGTACGTCACCGCTCTGCGCGATGTACAGCAGCGCACCGGCCAACGGCGCAGTCATGCACGGGCCGAGCAACAGGCCGGACAATGCCCCGAGCAGTGCCGCGCCGTACAGGTTGCCGCCACGGGTACCTTGCCCGGCGCGGTCCAGGCGGTCGCGCAGGGCGGCAGGCAGTTGCAGTTCGAAGACGCCGAACATCGGCAGGGCCAGCAGCACGAACAGCCCCGCCAGGCTGCCCAGCAGCCAGGGTTGCTGCAGCCAGGCCTGCAGGCTGGCACCCAGCAGGGCAGCAACCACCCCCAGCCCGGCGTACACCAGGGCCATGCTCAGCACATAGACCCCGGCCAGCAGCCAGCCGCGCCGGGCACTGGCGCCATTGCCCAGCACCAGCCCGGCAAGGATCGGCAGCATCGGCAACGAGCAGGGGGTGAAGGCCAGCAGCAGCCCAAGGCCGAAGAACGCCAGCAGGCTCCAGGCCAGGTGGCCTTGCTGAAGGCCGCTGGCCAGGGCCTGGTCGCTGGCTTGCTCGGCGGCAGGCGTTACGCTGCCACCCAAGTCGATCGAGGTGGTTTGCGGCGGGTAGCACAGACCGGCATCGGCACAGCCCTGCCAGCCCAGGCGCAACTGACCCTGGGCGTTGGCAGGCAATAGCAGTTCAAGCTGGTCGCGGTACACCGCGCTGTCGCCGAAGAACTCGTCGTGATGGTTGAGTGCCGGTGGCAGTTGCGGGTGTTGCTCGGTGGGCAGGCCATCGAACTTCAGGCGCTTCTGGTACAGGTAGTAGCCCGGCTTGATCTGGAAGTACAGGCGCATCTGGCCGTCGGCCTGGCGGTCGTGGGTGAGCACGAAGGCTTGGTCAACCGGCAGGAAGTCTGGTTTCACATCGAACGGGTTGGCTTGCAACGGGCCGGCCAGTAGGAGTGTGAGGAAGAGCAGGAGAACGCGCATGTCTTCGCCTTGGCAGATCTGGGAGTGGGGCCATGCTGACCGGGGTTGATTAAATGAAGGTTAACGCGGGTGTTGGGGTTGGGAGTGGGTCAGGAGTAGTAAGAGTTTGCTCTGGGTTTGCAGGGTCTTCGTTGTTGGATTTTCGAGGGGGGCGGCGTTGGAATTTCGAGGTGTTCGCCGATTTATCTTCAGCGCCTGTGAGATCGAGCGCCGCCCGCGCGGCGCTTCGCGGGTAAACCCGCTCCTACGTTTGTTTCGGGCCAGTCCCTCCTGCACCAGTCGCGCGCGACCGCCTTGTTTGTACGACGCGATATCGAGACATGCGCCAAGGCGGTCGCGCGCAAATCTCACAGGAATAATTGGCCCGAAACAAACGTAGGAGCGGGTTTACCCGCGAAGCGCCGCGCGGGCGGCGCTCGATCTCACAGGCGCTGAAAATCTCCCGGCGAACACCTACCAGGCGCTGAAAATCTCCCGCCAAACACCTACCCGCCAAAGCGCGAATTCCGCCTCTTGCCCTATACACACCGCGACACATTGTCGGCTTGACTTTGCCTCTACCCACCCAATTGCTGTAAAGTTGACGCCAAGGTCAGCTTTTATCAAGCCAGGCCAAGAATCAAAAGAAAGGGCAGGCCCCAACTGCCCAGAGGATCAAGCATGTCCAACCGTGATATTTCTCGGCGCGCCTTCCTGCAAGGCGGCCTGATCGCTGGTGTCGGCGTGACCATGGCGCCACTTGGCAGCCAGGCCTTCGCCGCGTTGATGGAGGAGCGCGTCACCACCTCGCCACAGAAGTGGATGAACCACGACGGCAAGGCGCGTTTCCGTAACGATGCCTTGTCCAAGGTCTGCGGCGACAAAGTGTTCGCGCGCGACATCCGCGCCAAGGACATGCCCGGCTGGCCCGCGCAGCAAGGTCATGCGCTGCTGCTCAAGGCGACCAAGGTCGACCGGATTTACGCCGGCCATGACCTCAGCCTGCTTGGCACCGACCTGCAGCCGGACCGCATCGTCACCGCCGCCGACCTCGAACAGGACGGCATTGCCTGGCCCGAGGCCCATTCGCCCGACCCGCTGCTGCCGCCCGGCAAGGTGCCGATGTTCATCGGCCACCCGGTGGCGATCCTGATCTGGCACGACTTCGAGCGCTTCCGCCAGGCCAAGCGCAAGCTGCAGTTCAATCAGCAGGCGATCCGCTACGGTGCCCAGGCGTCGCTGTACCAGCGCGACCCTTATGGCAGCTTCCGCTTCGTGCGGGTGGGCGGCGCCACGCCGTTCGACGACGATGAGTTCTCCAGCCTGAAGAACTCCATGCTGTTCCCCACCATTCTCAACCGCAAGCCGGTGTGGTCGAAGCAGCCCAACCAGCACGGCGACCTGACCGAGCAGGGGTTGTTCTACGCCAAGCGCATGGCCGAGCAACTGGACAACCCGCCCGAGGACTGGCTGGTGTTTGACGAGCGCTACAAGACGCCGTCCATCGAACCTGCCGCGCTGGAGCCGGACAACGGCAACGGCTGGTATGACCCTGCCACGGGCACGCTGCACTTCGTGGTCGCCACTCAGTGCCCGTTCGAAGTGGCGCAGGAATGCGTGCACATGATCAAACCGTCGCGCTTCGCCCTGAACACGCTGAACATGCACCCGGGGTATACCGTGGGCTATGGCTCAAAAGACAACAATATCTTCGTCTTCTATGCCGCGGTAGCTGCGCTTTACGGCGCCGGCATGCCGATCCGCCTGGCCAACGATCGCTACGAGCAGTTCCAGAGCGGCATCAAGCGCCATGCCTTCGATATCCGCTACCAGTTGGCGGTGGACAAGAAGGACAACAGCTTCAAGATATTCCGCGCCGACATGAGCTGCGACGGCGGCGGGCGCATCAACTACAGCCCGTCGGTGGCCGCAGTGGGCGCCACTGCTGCCCAGTCGATCTATTACATGCCACAGAACGACCTGTCGGTGACCGCCTACTATTCCCGTGGGGTCGAGGCCGGCTCCATGCGCGGTTACGGCACCCTGCAGAGCATGGCGGCCACCGAGATGATGGTGGATGAGATCGCCGGCCGCCTGGGGGTCGATGCCATCGACCTGCGCCGCGCCAACGCGCTGAAATCGGGCATGAAGAACACCCAGGGTGCGGTTCCGGCCGGCGCCCTGCGCCTGTACGAAATCCTCGACAAGGCCGCTGTGCACGAGTGGTGGCGCAACCGCGATGCACGCAAGCAACAGATGGACGCCAAGGACCCGGACCACTGGTACGGCGTCGGCTTCGCCATCTGCCAGAAGGACTTCGGCACAGGCTCCGAGGCGCCGATGGCCAGTGTCGAGTTCAACGCCGATGGCCGCATCAGCCTGCGCCATATCGGCACCGAGCTGGGTACCGGCATGTCCACCTCCCAGGCTTTGGTGATCAGCGATTTCCTCGGCCGTTCGGCCGACGAGGTGAAGACCGCGGTCACCGAATGGCCGGAGCTGCAGCTGACCACCAGCGGCAACCCCTACCTGATCAGTCAGCCCGAACAGGACGCCGCGCTGCGCAACCCGCGCTGGGTCGGCAAGCTGGCGTCGCCATCTTCGGCCACCAACTCGGCCTTCTATTTCAGCCATGCCACCCGCGAAGCGGCGCGTGTGCTGTTCAATCATGGGCTGTGGCCAGCGGCCATGGCGATCTGGAGCCAAGGCCCGCACGGCGGCCAGGCCAACCCGCTGGTGGTGCGCCGCGAAAATGCGGTATGGGTCAACGGTGAGCTGACTGGCAACGGCCTGGCGCCGATTCCGTTTGCCCAGCTGGCGCAGAAGGCCCACGAAATGGGTCTGGTTACTGGCGTGAGCGTGCACGGCTTCAACCGCTGGAGCTGGGCCGAGGCCGACTTTGTCATTGATGGCGTGCGCGAGCGCTTCCCGCTCGATGCCATGGCGGTGAAGTACGGCGATGGTGCGGTGAATGCCAAGAAGGCGCAGATGGGCAGCCATGGCTATCACCTGCTCGACCGGCAGAATGCGGCCTACCCCGACACCCAGCTGAACAACGCCATGGTCACCTACTACAGCCCGGTGGCGACCATCGTCGAGGTCAAGGTCAACAAAGGCACCTTGGAGACGCAGGTGCTCAACCACCACAGTTGGGTCGAGTGTGGCCGGGTGCTGGTGCCGGAACTGGTCAAGGGCCAGCTCGAAGGCGGTATCGCCATGGGCATTGGCCATGCACTGACCGAAGAAATGCCGTTGTACGAGGGTGGCCCCGGGGAGGGCGACTGGAACTTCAACCGCTACCGCCTGCCGCATGCGCGCGATGTGGCGGTGTGGCAGCAGACCAGCGAAATCCTCCCGCCGCTGTCACCGACCGACCCCTCCAAGGGCATCGCCGAAGTGGTGATGATCCCGGTCGTCGGTGCCATCGGCAATGCCGTCGCGCATGCCATCGGCAAGCGCGTGCGCGATCTCCCCATCACCCCAGCCCGTATCAAGGAGGCCCTCAATGGCTAACCGTCCACTGCAACTGACGCTCAATGGTCAACCGGTCGGGCCGGTCGAGGTCCCTGCGGACCTGGCGATGATCGACTACCTGCACGAACACCAGAACCTCACCGGCTCGCGCCTGGGTTGCGGCCAAGGCATCTGCCACGCCTGCGTGGTAATCGTCGACAACCCCGACGGCACCAGCGAAGAAGTGCGCACCTGCATCACCGGTGCGCATTACTTCGAAGGCAAGAAGGTTCGCACCATCGAAGGCCATGCCAAAAAAGACGAGGCCGGCAACCTGACGCTCAACCCGATCCAGCAGAAGTTCGTCGACCTGTTCGCCTTCCAGTGCAGCTACTGCGCACCAGGCTTCGTCAACGCCGCTACCGTGCTGGTGGAAACGGCCCAGCGCCAGCCGTTGAAGAAGAGCGAAGTGGAGGACCGCATCGAGGCCAGCCTCGGTCACCACATCTGCCGCTGCACAGGCTACGTGCGTTACTACGATGCCACCCGCAAGGTGCTCAACGATCTCGGCCTGGTCAAGGAGGGTTGAACATGGGCTTCGTACGTAGCGCCTCGGCGTTGGCCCTCGGGCTGGCTGTCAGTTCGTTTGCCTTGGCGGCCGACGATGCGCAGGTCAAGCGCGGTGAATACCTGGCCCGCGCGGCCGACTGTATGGCCTGCCATACCGCCGAAGGCGGCGCGCCGTATGCGGGCGGCCTGCCGATCCATTCGCCGTTCGGCACCATTTATGGCAGCAATATCACCCCGGACAAACAGTACGGCATCGGCAACTACAGCGCCGACGAGTTCTTCGCCGCAGTCACCGAGGGCAAGCGCAAGGACGGCGCCAACCTTTATCCTGCGATGCCTTACACCTCGTACCACCTGATCAAGCGTGAAGATTCGGACGCGATCCTCGCCTACCTGATGACCATACCGCCGATCAACCGCCCGGCACCGCAGACCGCGCTGCGCTTCCCGTTCAATGTGCGCATGGGGCTCAGCGGCTGGAACATGCTGTATGGCAAGAGCGTGCAACTGCAGCCGACCGAGGGTAAAAGCCCGGCCTGGCAGCGCGGCCAGTACATGGTCGAGGTCATGGGCCATTGTGGCGAATGCCATACCCCGCGCAACGCAATCGGTGCGCTGCAGCAGGACCAACGCCTGAGCGGCGGCCTGCTGGGTGGCTACCTGGCGCCAAGCCTGCTGGCCCAGGACCTGGCCGAGCGCGGCTGGACCCAGCCGGACCTGACCACCTTCCTCAAGCACGGCATCAGCGCCCAGGGCAGCATGTTCAACGAGATGTTCCCGGTGGTGCACCACAGCACCCAGCACCTGGAAGATGCAGACCTTGCGGCCATGGCCACCTACCTGCTGGGCGACCAGCCGCCGCCGGCCAAGGCTATCGAGTCCGTTGCCCTGGAGCAGATGAGCGACAGTGCCAGGCGGGGCCGCCAGCAGTACCTGAACGTCTGCGCCGGTTGCCATGGGGTCGACGGCGAGGGCAAGCCGCACATCGCCGTAGCCATGCGCGGCAACACCGTGCTGCGCCAGGCCGACTCCCGCAATCTGGTCAAGGTGGTTCTCGAAGGCATCCGGGAACAGCAGTTCACCGGCTTCGAGCGCATGCAGCCGATGCCGGGCTTTGCCGACAAGCTTGATGACCAACAGGTGACAGATATGGTCAACTACCTGCGCCAGGCCTGGGGTGGATTGCCCGGCGACCTGAACGTACAGCAGCTCGCCGAGCTGAAGGCGGAGTAAAGCGTGCAGCATCTCGATCTACAGGTGATCCGTCAGGCTTTGCAGTGGTCCTGCAACGGCCAGCGGGTATGGTTGTGCACGGTGCTCGCCACCTATGGCTCGGCGCCGCGTGCGCCGGGTTCGCTGCTGGCGGTGAATGCCAGCGGCCAGTGGCTGGGCTCGCTGTCCGGTGGCTGTGTCGAGGACGACTTTCTCGAACGCGTGGCCCTGGGGGAATTCCCGGAGCCGGTTGCCATCGTGCGTTATGGCGACGGCAGCGACCCGCGTTCGCGCGTTCGCCTGCCGTGTGGCGGTGTGCTTGAAGTACTGGTGGAGAACCTGCCGGTTGAATGCGAGGTGCAGGCGCATCTGCGTGAGCTGGAACGTGCGCTGCTGGGCCAGCGCCGGGTACTGCGTGAGGTGAGCCTGTCTGCGGGTACCCGCCAGCTGCTCGATGACCATAGTCAGGGGCCACGGGTCGAACGGGAAAATGCCCGGGTGCGCTTGCGTGTCGGCGCCGCCCAGCGGCTGCTGCTGGCCGGCTATTCCAGCGTGGCGCATTTTTGCGCCGAATTCGGCAGAGGGCTGGGTTTTGAGGTCATCCTTTGCGAGCCGCGTGACGAAGTACTCGACGGCGTAGTGCTGAATGGCATTGAGGTGCGCCGCGAGCTACCGTCGGAATTCATCGCCAATGGCGGTTGCCATGCCGATACGGCAGTGATGGCATTGACCCATGATCCAAAAATCGATGACCTGGCCATGCTTGAAGCCGTCCGGACCGAAGCGTTCTACATCGGCGTGATGGGCTCCAAGGCCACCTCCGACAAACGTCGCGAACGCTTGCAGCGAATTGGTGGCCTGGGTTGCGACGAGCTGGCGCGCATCCATGCGCCGATTGGCCTGAACCTGGGCAGCAAGACCCCGGCCGAGATCGCCCTGGCGGTACTGGCCGATATCCTTCGTGTGCGCAACGGCATCGAGCGGGCGGCGCTGTGAGCGTGGTTGCGCTGGTGCTGGCGGCGGGGCGCGGCACGCGTTTCGGCGCTGACAAGCGCCGGGCGACCTTGGCGGATGGCCGCAGTTTGCTGGCGCATAGCGCGGAGCGGGCACGGGCGGTGTTTGATGATGTGCGTGTGGTGTTGCGCGCGGGCGAGCAGGGCGGGGATTTCGGTTTGCCTGGCGGTTACCGAGTGATCGTCAGCCCGGATGCGGCAGCGGGCATGGGGCACAGCCTGGCGGCCGGGGTCGGGTCGTTGGGCGACAGCCAGGCACAGGCGGTGGCGATCTTGTTGGGTGATATGCCGTGGATCGAGTTGGCTACCTTGCGCCGCTTGGCCGAGGCTTCCAGCGCTTCGAACATTGTGTTGCCACGCCATGCCGGGCAGCAGGGCCACCCGGTGATTTTTGGGCGCGATTTCTGGCCGGCGCTGGGGCTATTGGCCGGCGATGAAGGGGCGCGGGCGGTGGTGCAGGCGCAGCGGGATTGTTGTGTTGTGGTTGAGGTGGAGGATGCTGGGGTGTTGCTGGATGTGGATACCCCGCAGGGGTTGATGTAGGGCCAAGGTGTTCGCCATAGCGTCCGCGGCGCCTGTGGCAGGTGTTCGCAGATGTCACGACGAACAACCCGGCCCCTCACCACACCCAAGCCGAACCCCCCACCCCCCACAAAAGGTCCATAATCCCCCCTTAATCCGCCCAAGGTGCAATAACAGCCACACCACTCCGGGAGCCCCACCATGCACGTTCTGCTCTGCGAGGACGACGACCTGATCGCCGCCGGCATCTGCGCCGGCCTCACCGCCCAGGGCCTGACTGTGGACCGGGTGGGTAACGCCGCTGCTGCGCGGGCGATGCTGCAGGCCGCGCAGTTCGACGTGATGATTCTCGACCTCGGCCTGCCCGACGAAGATGGCCTCAAGCTGCTGCGCCGCCTGCGCGAAAAAGGCGAGACCCTGCCGGTACTGGTGCTCACCGCCCGCGATGCCGTCACCGATCGTGTCGATGGCCTGCAGGCCGGTGCCGACGATTACCTGCTCAAGCCCTTCGATCTGCGCGAGCTGGCCGCACGCCTGCATACCTTGCTGCGGCGGGTGGCCGGGCGGGCGGTGAACGTGATCGAGCACGGCCCGCTGCGCTATGACCCGAGTAGCTGCGAGGCGACCCTGGCCGGCCAGCATGTCGACCTGTCCCGCCGTGAGCAGGCCCTGCTCCAGGCGCTGCTGCAGAACCCCGGGCGAGTGCTGTCCAGCGAGCAACTGAAAGACTGCGTGTATGGTTTCAGCGACGAAGTCGAGAGCAACGCCCTGAACGTGCACATCCACCACCTGCGGCGCAAGCTGGGTAACGGCATTGTCGAGACCGTGCGGGGCCTGGGCTACCGGCTGGGCCCGGCGCAGGCACCGCAAGAGGCCGCATCATGAGCCTGCGGGTGCGCCTGAGCCTGATCCTCGGCAGTGCCTTCGTGATCATCTGGGCACTGGCCGCCGCGTGGATGCTGCGTGACCTGCGCCAGCAGATGATGTTCTCCCTCGACCAGCGCCTGGTGGCGTCGGCGCGTATGGTCGCCGGGCTGATCGACCAGTTGCCGCAGCCGCTGACTGCCAAGGGCGGGGAGGCGCATTTTTCCGCCGACCAGTTCAGCGTACCGGATGGCATGGCCTGCCAGGTCAGCTCGCTGCGTGGCGAGATCCTCGCCAGCAACCACAAGCACGATGGCGCCATGGACGACGAGCGCAGCGGGTTTCGTGACCAGACCATCGACGATGCGCTTTGGCGCACCTTCACCTACAACCACGGCGATGTGCGCATCACCACGGCCGACCGGCACATGGAGCGCGAGGCGCTGAATCAGTCGATTCTGCTGGCGGCATCGGCGCCGGTATTGATGGCCCTGCTTGGCAGCCTGGGGCTGTTGTGGATCGGCCTTGGCAAGGGCCTGGAGCCGCTCAACCGTATGCGCGATGCCTTGCGCCGCAGGCGTGCGGACAGTGTCGAGCCGCTGCAGGTGGCGGGCATGCCCAGCGAGTTGCAGCCGTTGCTGGAGACCCAGAACCAGCTGTTCCTGCGCATTGCCCAAACCCTCGAGCGTGAGCGGCGCCTGACTGACGATGCCGCGCATGAACTGCGCAGCCCGCTGACCGCGATCAAGACCCACCTGCAGGTGGCGCGCATGACCGACGGTGCAGTGCGCGAGCAGGCGCTGGAGCATGCCGAGCAGGGCACCGACCGCATGCACCGCACGCTTGAGCAGTTGCTGATGCTGGCGCGGGTGGAAGGCAGCCTGTCGTTCGAGGATGGCGTGCAGTGCAGCGCCGAGCAGGTGGCCCGTCAGGCGGTGCAGGATGCCGGCGGCGGCGACAACCGGCGTATCGTGTTGCGTTTGCCAGAGGAGGCGACGCAAATCTACCTGGGGATGCCGGCACCGTTGGCGGTGGCAGCGCTGCGCAACCTGCTGGACAATGCCTTGCGTCATGGCGGCGATGAAGCCGTAGAGCTGGAGGTGCAGATGGCGGACGGCCAGGTGGGCTTCATGGTGCGTGACCATGGGCCAGGCATTGCCGAAGCGGACCTGGAGCACCTGACCGAGCGCTTCTGGCGCAATGGGCAGAGTGGTGGTTGCGGTTTGGGGCTGGCGATTGTGCAGGCGATCGTGCAGCGGTGTGCCGGTAGCCTGCGCTTTGACAGCCGTAGTGACGGCTTGCGGGTCTTGTTGCAGGTACCGGCGCGTCCTGGGCATTGATGTTTATCGCCTGTGCTGGCCTCTTCGCGGGTGAACCCGCTCCTACGGGCGGGTGGCGGTCTGTGGGGGCGGGTTTGCCTGTGCTGGTCTCTTCGCGGGTGAACCCGCTCCTACGCAGGCGGTGTGGTTGTTGTAGGAGCGGGTTTACCCGCGAAAGGGCCGGCACAGACAAAAATAAAATCGCGTAACAACCGCTAAATCCTCCCCCCACTCAAGCGTTTCCAAAGCGATAACCGCCCATCCGCTTGCTCGCGAGGATTTACCCATGTCCACCGCTTCCAGCCTTGCCCGGGTTGTACCGGCCAGCGTGCCGCAACCCTTGTACGAATTCACCGATTCGCCTTTGCTGCAACGCCAGCAACAGCAGGAATCCAACGCCCGCAGCTACCCGCGGCGTATCCCGCTGGCGCTCAGGCGTGCCCGTGGTATCCACGTCGAAGACGTCGAAGGCCGCCAGTTCATCGACTGCCTGGCCGGTGCCGGCACCCTGGCCCTGGGCCACAACCACCCGGTGGTGGTCGAGGCGATCCAGCGGGTGCTGGCTGACGAGTTGCCGCTGCACACCCTGGACCTGACCACCCCGGTCAAGGACCGCTTCGTCCAGGACCTGTTCGGCATCCTGCCCGAGGCGCTGCGCCGCGAGGCCAAGGTGCAGTTCTGTGGCCCGACCGGCACTGATGCAGTCGAGGCTGCGCTCAAGCTGGTGCGTACCGCCACCGGCCGCAGCACCGTGCTGGCCTTCCAGGGCGCCTACCATGGCATGAGCCAAGGCGCGCTGAGCCTGATGGGCAGCCATGGGCCGAAACAGCCACTGGGGGCCTTGCTCGGCAACGGCGTGCAGTTCATGCCTTACCCGTACGACTACCGCTGCCCGTTCGGCCTGGGCGGTGAGGCCGGGGTCAAGGCCAACCTGCATTACCTGGAAAACCTGCTGCTCGATCCGGAAAGCGGCGTGCCGCTGCCCGCCGCCGTGATCCTCGAAGTGGTGCAGGGTGAGGGCGGGGTGGTTCCGGCCGACATCGAATGGCTCAAGGGCGTGCGGCGCATTACCGAGCAGGCGGGCGTGGCGTTGATCGTCGACGAGATCCAGAGCGGCTTCGCCCGTACCGGGCGCATGTTCGCCTTCGAGCACGCCGGTATCGTGCCCGATGTGGTCACCTTGTCCAAAGCCATCGGTGGCAGCCTGCCGCTGGCGGTAGTGGTCTATCGCGACTGGCTGGACACCTGGAAGCCAGGTGCGCATGCCGGTACCTTCCGTGGCAACCAGATGGCCATGGCCGCGGGCTCGGCGGTGATCAACTACCTGGTCGAGCATCGACTGGCCGAGCATGCCGAGGCCATGGGGCAGCGGTTGCGTGGGCATTTGCAGCGCCTGCAGCGGGACTATCCGCAGTTGGGTGATATCCGTGGCCGTGGCTTGATGCTGGGTGTGGAACTGGTCGACCCACAAGGCCAGCCGGATGCGCTGGGCCACCCACCGGCTAACCGCGACTTGGCGCCGAAGGTGCAGCGCGAGTGCCTCAAGCGCGGGCTGATCCTGGAGTTGGGTGGGCGGCATGGGGCGGTGGTGCGTTTCCTACCGCCGTTGATCATCAGTGCCGAGCAGATCGACGAGGTTGCCCAGCGCTTCAGCGCTGCGGTCGCCGCCGCCGTAGGCAGCGTTTGACGCCGCGCTGCATGCCACTGTTCGACGCGGTCGGCCTGCAAGGCTGACCGCCAACCCAAGCGTGTCGACGGTCTCTACGGAGTCTGGCGACAAGGAGAGCGAAACATGAGTGTACTTGCCGGGATCAAGGCGCGGCCATTGATGCCCGAACGGGGCTCTTTACCGCTGCTGATCGAAGCGCCCGAAGCGGGGCTTGGTTTGCTGGACGTCTTCGATGAACTCAAGGCTATCGTCGACGGCCACCTAGACCAGTGCGGCGGGGTACTGCTGCGCGGTTTTGACGTGGGCGGAGTCACGGCCTTTCGCGAATTCGCCCAGGCCTTCGGCCACCCGCTGCTCAACTACGAGTTCGGCTCGACGCCGCGCAGCAATGTTACCCAAGGGGTCTACACCTCCACGGAGTACCCCGCGCACCAGAGCATCCCGCTGCACAACGAGCAGGCCTACAGCCTCGACTGGCCGATGCGGATCTGGTTCTACAGTGTGATTGCCGCTCAGACTGGCGGTGAAACGCCAATTGCCGACAGCCGTGAAGTGTTCCGGCGCATGCCGGCCGACATACGCGAGCGCTTTGCCAGCAAGCGCCTGATGTATGTGCGCAACTACGGCAATGGCCTTGATGTGAGTTGGGAGCAGGTGTTCAACACCGAGGATCGCAGCGTAGTGGAGGCCTATTGTCGCGCGCACCACATCGACTGGGAATGGAAGGACGACGGTGAGCTGCGCACGCGCCAGGTCTGCCAGGCCGTGGCCACGCACCCCTGGACGGGGGATCAGGTATGGTTCAATCAGGCCCACCTGTTCCATGTCTCCAACCTACCGGCCGAGGTGCGCGAAAGCCTGCTGGAAATCGTCGACGAGGAAGACTTGCCGCGCAACGTCTACTACGGCGACGGCACACCGATCGAGAACGAGGTGCTCGAACGCATTCGCGCTGTGCTGGACGACTGCGCGATCAGTTTCCCCTGGCAGGAAAACGACGTGCTGATGCTCGACAACATGCTCGCGGCGCACGCCCGGGCGCCGTTCACCGGGCCACGCAAAGTGGTCGTGGCCATGGCTCAGGGGCACCGCGAAGCGGCGCTTTGAGGCCACTGTGGCGAGCGCTTGCGGCTTGCCGCAGGCGCTCGCCAGCGCAGCGTCCGGGCATGGCGCTGCCGCGTTAAATTCACCCTCCCTCCGCTCGTTCTACTGGAAACGCTTTGGCCGCACGGCCGAGCCGCAGATCAGTAAGGACCCCGAGCATGAACGCCCAAGACTCACTCAAACTGGCTCGACGCTTCATCGAGCTGCCCGCTGCCAAGCGACGGTTGTTTCTGGATGCCATGCGCGGGGAGGGCGTCGATTTCGCGCTGTTGCCGATCGCGCCTGGGGTCGAGGTTGCCGCCCGTGACGCGCTGTCATATGCCCAGCAGCGCATGTGGTTCGCCTGGCGGCTCGATGCCAAGAGTGCTGCCTATAACCTGCCCATGGCAGTCAAGCTCAAGGGGCCGATAGCGCCTGAGGCCTTGCAGCAGGCGCTGGACACCCTGGTGGCGCGACATGAATCGCTGCGCACGGTGTTTCCCGAGGTTGACGACCAGCCACGCCAATGCGTGCAGGCGCAGGCGTCGATCAGGGGCGAGCTGTTGGACCTTTCCCACCTGCAGGGCGAGGCCCAGGCGCAGCAGGTCGAGGCCGTATGTGCTGCAGAGTCGGCGGCACCCTTCGACTTGGCCGCCGGGCCGCTGATGCGGGTGCGCTTGCTGCGCACCTCGGCCACCGAGCACCTGTTGCTGATCACTCTGCACCATATCATCGCCGACGGTTGGTCGCTGGGTATCCTGATCGACGAACTGGTTCGGCTTTACGATGCCGCCGTGGCCGGCCAAGCGTCAGCACTTGCGCCGCTGGCCATCCAGTATCGCGATTTCGCCCTGTGGCAGCGCAGCTGGCTGGAAGCCGGCGAGCAGGCGCGCCAGCTGGAGTACTGGTTGGATCATCTGGGCAACGACCACCCCGTGTTGCAATTGCCGAGTGATCACCTGCGTCCGGCGCTGCCCAACCACCGTGGCGAACGCCTGGAGTTGCAAATCGATGCAGCGTTGGCCCAGCGCCTGCAGGCCCTGGCCAGGCGGCACAACGTCACGCTGTTCGTGGTGCTGCTGGCCGCGTTCAAGGCCTTGTTGTACCGCTACAGCGGCCAGTCGCGGGTGCGCGTCGGTGTGCCGATCGCCAACCGCAACCGCAGTGAAGTGGAGGGGCTGATCGGTTGCTTCATCAATACCCAGGTGCTGCAGACCGACATCGACCCGACTCAGGGTGGTGCGCACCTGCTGAGCCAGGTCAAAGCCTGTGCGACGCAGGCGCAATCGCACCAGGACGTGCCGTTCGACAAGCTGGTGGAAGCGCTGGGCCTGGAACGCACCGGGGGCGTGAGCCCGCTGTTCCAGGTGCTTTTCAACCATCAGTCGATGGTTACCGACGTCGCCACTGTGCGCACCGCCTCGGGCCTTGAGTTGGAAAAACTCGAGCTGCGCAAGAGCACTGCACGCTTTGACCTTACCTTGGACACCGTGGAGGTTGCCGGGCAGCTTCGCGCCGCCTTCACCTTTGCCCTCGACCTGTTCGAGCGCGACACCGTCGAAGCCATGGGGCGTGATTGGCTGAGCCTGCTGGCCGCCCTCAGCCGCGATGACGTTGCTGCGCTGGGTGACTGGCCGCTGGCGGGCGCACCCGTTGCCGCACCGCAGGTGCTGCCTTATGCCGGCCCATTGCTGCACCAGCGCGTGACGGCCTTTGCCAAGGCGCAGCCGCAGCGCATCGCCGTTGTCAGTGCCGATGGCTCGCTCAGTTACGGCGAGCTCGACGCGCGCGCCGACCAGCTGTGTGCCCAGCTGCAAGCGCACGGTGTGGTCGCCGATCAGCCGGTGGGCCTGATCGCCGAGCGCTCGGTGAACCTGTTGGTTGGTCTGCTGGCGATTTTCAAGGCCGGGGGGGCGTATGTGCCGCTGGAGCCGGGTCAGCCGCAGCAGCGAATGGCATTCATGCTGCGTGACGCACAGATCAAGGTCTTGCTCAGGGCCGAGGACGAGCCTGGCCCGGCCATCGGGGGCGTACAGTGCCTGGCGCTGAACGCGGCAGGTGGCGAGGCAGGGGTGCCCGTGGCGGTTCATTCCGGCAACCTGGCTTATGTGATCTACACCTCGGGCACCACCGGTATGCCCAAGGGGGTCGCGGTGTCTCATGGAGCGCTGGCCAATTACCTTGAAGGCTTGTCCGAGCGGATTGCCCTTAGCGATCTGGAACACTTCGCCATGGTCTCCACGCCTGCCGCCGACCTTGGGCATACCATGCTGTTTGGCGCGCTCTGGGCCGGCAAGACGGTACATCTGCTGCAGCGCGAGGCGGTGCTCGATGCCGACGGTTTCGCCGCCTACCTGTCGGCAAACCACGTCGATGCGCTGAAAATCGTGCCTTCGCACTTGGGTGCGCTGCTCGATGCCTGCGCCGATGCCAACGTGCTGCCGCAGCGTTGCCTGGTGCTTGGCGGCGAGGCCTGCCCGCCGGCACTGCTGGCGCGTATCGGCGCCTTGCGCCCGGGCCTGAAGGTCTTGAACCATTACGGGCCGACCGAAACCACGGTGGGCGTGCTCACCGCCGAACTGGCGGCTGGCGAGGTAACGCATCTGGGCAGCCCGTTGCGCAACAGCCGAGTGCAGGTGCTCGACGCCACGCTGCAGGTGGTGCCCGGTATGGCCAAAGGCGAGCTGTGCATCGCCGGGGCCGGCCTGGCCCGTGGTTACCTCGCACGCCCTGGGTTGACCGCTGAGCGTTTCGTGCCTGATGCCCACGGCGAGCCTGGGGCGCGCCTGTACCGCACCGGCGATGTGGTGCAGCGTGATCGCCAAGGCCGCCTGTTGTACCTGGGGCGCGTCGATCACCAGCTGAAGATTCGCGGCTACCGTGTCGAGCCAGGGGAGATCGAGGCGTGCCTGCAAGGCCTGCCGGATGTGGACAAGGCGGTGGTGCGTGCCACCGGCCAAGATGGCAGTTTGCAACTACTCGCCTACCTGGTGGCGCCGCGGCTGCTGGCCCGCGAGCGTGATGCCGAGGCGGCACAGGAGACCGTGCAGAAAGCGCTGAAGTTGCACATGCAGGCGCACATGGTGCCAGCCCGCGTGTTGTTCCTCGACAGCCTGCCATTGACTGCCAACGGCAAGGTCGACCTGGCCAGATTGCCGCTGCCGGACCAACAACACCCGGCGGCCAGCCACACACCGGCTCAGACGCCACTGCAGATCGACCTGGCCAACCTTTGGCAGGAAGTGCTGGGCTGTCCGCAGGTCGGCTTGGACGACAACTTCTTTGCCCTGGGTGGGCACTCGCTCATGGCCACCCAGATCGTCTCGCGCGCACGCCGACAACTGGGCCTGGATATCCCGTTGCGCCTGCTGTTCGATACGGCTGACCTGCGCAGCTTCAGCCGCGGGGTCAGCCAGCTGGGCGAGGTGGCCGATGCACCGATCCAGGTGCTCGACCGCCAGGCTTGGTTGCCGGTGTCCCATGCCCAGTACCGCCAGTGGCTGTTCTGGAAAATCCATCCGCACAGCTCGGCCTACCACACGCCGATGGCCGTGCGCATCACTGGCGCCCTGGACCGTGAAGCGCTGGCCCAAGCGTTTTCGGCGCTGGTGTCACGGCATGAATCATTGCGTACCTGTTTCGAAGAGCAGCAAGGTGTGCCTGGCTTGCGCGTCCACGCCAATCTCGCGGTCACCCTTGAGCAGCAGCAGGCGCAAGCCTTTGACCCCGCGCAACTGTTGCAGCAGTTGCAGGCCGACATCCAGCAGCCATTCGACCTTGCCAACGGGCCGCTGATTCGCATGAAGCTGTATCAGCGTGGCGAGCAGGAACACCTACTGCTCGTGACCCTGCACCACATCGTCTCCGACGGCTGGTCGATGGGCGTGATGGTGCGCGAGTGCATTGCCGTCTACAACCACCATGCCACAGGGGCAGCGCAGCCTGATTTCGCGCCTTTGCCGGTGCAATACGCCGACTATGCCAGCTGGCAACGCGAGCGCCTGAGCGAAGGCCAGATGCAAGCCCAGCTCGGCTACTGGCAGGCGCAGCTGGAAGATGATTTCGCAGTGCTGCAGTTACCTGCCGACCGCCCACGGCCCGAGCTGCAAAGCTATCGGGGCGGACGTCTGGACGTGCGCCTGCCCGCGCAGTTGACGGCGGACCTGCGGCGCCTGGCAGTGCGCTGCAACGCCACGCTGTTCCACGTCTTCCTAGCCTCGTTCGGCCTGCTGCTGGCGCGCTACAGCGGCAAGGAGAAGATCAATATCGGCGTGCCCATGACCAACCGCAATCGCCTGGAGCTCGAAGGGTTGATCGGGTTCTTCGTCAACACCGTGGTGCTGCGGCTGGGTGTGGACTACAGCGTCAGTTTCGAGCAGTTGCTGGCCCATACCAAAGAAATCAGCCTGCAGGCCCAGGCCAACAAGGACCTGCCATTCGACGCGCTGGTCGAGGCGCTGCAGCCAGAGCGCGGCATGGGTTACAACCCGTTGTTCCAGGTGATGTACAACCACTTGCGCGATCTGGGTGAGCAGGTGACCGGGCAAAGCTTGAATGGCCTGCAGGTAGAGGAGGTGGACCTTGACGAAGGCACCGCGCAGTTCGATCTCTCGCTCGACACCGTGGAGCGCTCCGACGGCGTGTTGGCGACCTTCACCTATGCCGTCGACCTGTTCGACCCCTCACGCATCGGGCGTATGGCCACGCACTGGCTGAACCTGCTGCAAGCGCTGTGTGCCCAGCCGCATGCCTGCGTCGATTGCCTGGCCCTGGCCACGGCCGACGAGCGCCGTCTGGTCGAGAGGGACTGGTGCCAGGGGCCTGCAGAGCAATTGAGCGATACCGCCGTGGCCCGCCAGTTCGAAGCGCAAGTGCTGCGCGCACCGGATGCCGTGGCAGTCATCCATGAAGGCCAGGCCTGGAGCTATGCCGAACTCAACCGGCGCGCCAACCGCCTGGCCCATCGCCTGCAAGCGCTCGGCGCCGGGCCTGAGGTGCTGATCGGTGTGGCCCTGGAGCGTGGCCTGGGGATGGTCGCGGGCTTGCTGGCGATCCTCAAGGTGGGCGCCGCTTATGTGCCGCTGGACCCTGACTACCCGGCCGAACGCCTGGCCTACATGATCGAGGACAGCGGCCTGGCCTTGCTGCTGACCCAGGCCAGCCTGAGTGAGCAGCTGGCAGTGCCTGCCTGCGTCACGCAGGTGTGCCTCGACGCGCTGCTCGAAGACGGTGACGCTTCCAACCCGCAGGTCGCCATCGACCCTGCCACGCTGGCCTACGTCATGTACACCTCGGGCTCCACCGGGCGGCCCAAGGGTGTGGCGATCACCCAGGGCGCACTGAGCCAGCATGCCCAGGTGTCGCTGGGCTTCTTCAACCTCAAGCCCAGCGATCGCATCCTGCAGTTCGCCACCTTCAACTTCGACGGCTTCGTCGAGCAGCTGTACCCGGCGCTGATCTGCGGCGCTTCGGTGGTGGTCCGCGGGCCGGAGTTGTGGGGCAGCGAGCGGTTCTACCGCGAACTGATCAGCAATGACATCAGCGTGGTAGATGTGACCACAGCCTATTGGTTCATGCTGGCCAAGGACTTTGCCGAGCACGGTCCTCGCGACTACGGCCGCCTGCACCAGTTTCACGCCGGCGGCGAAGCCATGCCGCCGGAGGGCTTGCTCGCCTGGCAGGCGGCGGGCCTTAGCCATGTAACGCTGCTCAATACCTACGGCCCGACTGAGGCGACCGTCACGGTTACCGCCCACGACTGCGCGCCCTACCTAGGCGCCACGGCGCAGGCGCTGCCACCGGTGATGCCGATCGGCCGGGTGCTTGCCGGGCGCAGCATCCACGTGCTGGATAACAGTGGCGGTGCGGTGCTCAATGGCGCGATCGGCGAGCTGATGATCGGCGGCGAACTGCTCGCCAGGGGCTACCACCAGCGCCCTGGCCTGACCGCCGAGCGCTTCATCCCCGACCCGTTCGGCGCCCCCGGCAGCCGCCTCTATCGCTCCGGCGACCTGGCGCGCTACCTCGCCGATGGGCAGATCGAATATGCCGGGCGCATCGACCATCAGGTGAAGATTCGCGGCTTCCGCATCGAGCTGGGAGAAGTCGGCGCGCGCCTGCTGGAGCACGCCAGCGTACGTGATGCCCTGGTCATCGACGTCGATGGGCCGCTGGGCAAGCAACTGGTCGGCTACCTGGTGCCTGCGGTGGCAGACGTCGCCCAGGCCAGCGTGCAAACGCAACAGGACCTTCTGGCGCAGTTGCGCGCCGACCTTCGCAGCCGCCTGCCGGACTACATGGTGCCTGCCCACCTCATGTGGTTGCCCGAACTGCCCCTGAGCCCGAACGGCAAGCTGGACCGCAAGGCCCTGCCGCAACCCGATCTGGCCCAGCTTCAGGTGCGCTATGTGCCGCCGTACAGCGATACCGAATGCAAGGTCGCAGCGATCTGGGCCGATGTCCTGCGCATCAAGCAGGTCGGGCTGGACGACAACTTCTTTGAACTGGGTGGTCACTCGCTGCTGGCGGCCCAGGCCCTCTCACGTATCAACAGCCAACTGGGCATCGATATGCCGATCCGTCTCATCTTCGAAACACCGGTTCTGCGGGCCTTTGCCCAGGCGCTGGAAGGCGCGGGCCAGGCCCTGACCGAAGAAGGCCTCGCCGATATCGAACAACTGATGAATGAATTGACTGAGGCTTGAAATGGACAAGACAACCGCAGAACGCATCGCCAGACGTTTCGTAGCAATGCCGCTGGAGCAGCGCCGCCAGGTGGTCGAAAAGATGAGCGCCGGCGGCCAGAGCTTCCGCCTGCTGCCAATTGTCGCCAGCCGTCATGACGTGGCGCGTATCCCACTGTCCTATGCCCAGCAGCGGCTGATGTTCCTCTGGCAACTGGAACCGACCAGTGCGTTCTATAACGTACCGATGGCGGTGACGCTCAGGGGCGAGATCGATGTCGGTGCCATGGCCCGTGCCCTGGAGCTGCTGGTGCAACGCCACGAGACCCTGCGAACTCGGCTGGTCATGGACGAAGGGGAGTGCTATCAGCAGGTGCTGGAGCAGTCGCCGGTGGTCCTGGAGTGCGTCGAGGTCCAGGCGCACGACCTCGATGGCGCAGTGCGCGACGAACTGCGTCGCCCCTTCGACCTGTTCGCAGACCCGCTGCTGCGGGTCAAGCTGCTGCGTGTGGGGGCCACCGAACACGTGCTCACGGTGTGCATGCACCACATCATCAGTGATGGCTGGTCGAGCGAGCTGATGGTGCAGACTTTCGTGTCGTTCTATGACGCACTGGTGGCCGGGCAGGCACCGAACCCTGAAGCGCTGCCGATCCAGTACGCCGACTACGCCATCTGGCAACGCGCCTGGCTGGAAGCCGGTGAGGGCGAGCGGCAATTGCGTTACTGGCAGACCCAGCTGGGCGATGAACAGCCGTTGCTCGACCTGCCGTTGGACTACCCACGCCCTGCGCAGCCCAGCTACCGGGGCGCGGTGGTGCGCGCCGACCTGCCGCCCGCGCTGTCCAGCGCGTTGCGCAGCCTGGCCCAGGCCAATGGCCAGACCCTGTTCATGGTGCTGCTCGGCGCCCTGGCCGTGGTGCTGTCGCGCCACAGTGGCCAGCACGACATCCGCATAGGCGTGCCCAATGCCGGGCGCAACCGCAAGGACCTCGAAGGGCTGATCGGTTTCTTCATCAATACCCAGGTCATGCGCGTGCAGGTGGATGAACAGGCCACCTTCAGCGAGCTGTTCGCCCAGGTCCGCCAGGTGGTGGCCGACGCCCAGTCGCATCAGGAGTTGCCGTTTGAGCAACTGGTCGATGCGCTGGCCCCAGAGCGCAACCTCAGCCATAACCCGCTGTTCCAGTTCAAGCTCAACCAGAACGTCGCGGGTGAAGCTGCCGGCGGCGAGCAGCGCAAGACCCTCAGCGGTCTGCAGGTCGAGGAGTACCCGTTGAGCGGCGCCGATGCGCGTTTCGACCTGGCCTTCGACTTCACCGATGGTGCCGACGGTATCCAGGCGTACTTCACCTATGCCACCGACCTGTTCAAGGCCAGCACCGTCGAGCGTCTGGTGACGGCCCTGCACACGTTGTTGCAGGACATGGTCGCGGCACCTGCCAGCCGGCTGCTGGACTGTGTCGGCGATGCCGATGCGGTTTTGCACGGTGAGCCCACGAGCTTCCCTTGCACGGACTTTCTCAGCCTGTTCCGCCGGGCGCTGGCCGATGCCGGCGAGCGCCCGGCGCTGCGTGCGGGCGGGGAGCAGTTGAGCTATGCCCAGCTCGATCAGCGTTCGAACCAGTTGGCGCATCACCTGCTGGCACTGGGCGTCAAGCCGGGCGCAGTGGTTGCCTTGTGCCAGGAGCGCTCCATCGAATGGGTGACCGGCCTGCTGGCAGTGCTCAAGGTGGGGGCGGCCTTTCTGCCATTGGACAGCGCCCAGCCGGTCGAGCGCCTGGCTCAACTGGTGACGGACAGTC
>NZ_JAUHUI010000041.1:0-48883 GCF_030418155.1 Pseudomonas sp. 2,4-D | reverse complement strand
TCAGTGCTGGCCCCTTCGCGGGTAAACCCGCTCCTACAAGGCCTTTGTAGGGGCGGGTTTACCCGCGAAGGGGCCAGCACTGACGAAACACTGCCCATGAGGTATCCCCCGTGACACCCGCCATGCCTGACCAAGGCGCCGCCGGCATCGCCACCGCCGTCGCCGAAAGCGTGCAATACCAAGGCCGCAAGACTGCCCGCCAAGGCAGCGAACAGCGTCGCCAGTTGATTCTCGATGCCGCCATGCGCATTGTCGTACGCGATGGCGTGCGCGGTGTGCGCCACCGGGCAGTGGCCGCCGAGGCCGGCGTGCCATTGTCGGCCACCACCTACTACTTCAAGGACATCGAGGACCTCCTCACCGATACCTTTGCCCAGTACGTCGAGCGCAGTGCGGCCTACATGGCCAAGCTGTGGGCCAATACCGAGGTGGTGTTGCGCCAGTTGCTGGCACAGGGCGATGGCAGCCCGCAGGCACGGGCGCGGCTGGCTGACGACGTGGCGCGCATGACCGCCGACTACGTTCAGCGGCAACTGCTGAACCGCCGTGACTTCCTGATGGCCGAGCAGGCCTTTCGCCAGGAAGCATTGCTGTGCCCGCGCCTGGCCGAGCTGGTGTGCGCTCATGAGCAGATCCTGCTGCACGGCACCCGGCAATTGCTGCAAGTCGTGGGCTCGCGGCAGCCGGAGCAGGATGCACAGATGTTGACGGCGATTATCGAGCAGTTGGAATATCAAGGCCTGCTCAAGCAAGCGAATGCGCAAGCCGATGGGCAGATGCTCGCTATGCTTACCCGATACCTGCAGCTGGTGCTGGCATCGGCCTGAGCCGAGAACGACCTTTTCAAGGAGAACCTGATGAAAGCCTGGCGTGTGGTGTTGTTGACTTTGTCATTCCTGCTGCTGGGCGGTTGTCTGGTGACCTTCCATGAGCCCTTGCCCAGCAACCAGGCAGCGCCCAAGGCCCTGCTCGGCAAGTGGAGCAGCAAGGACGCCTGGGGGGAGCCGTTGAAACTGGTGATCAGCCGTAGCGGTGGCGACGCCTACAAGGCGGTGGCCACGGCCAAGGGCAAGGCTCCTGAAGAGTACGTGTTCACCGTGTCACGCCACGGCAACCGCTGGTACTTGTCGGCGGGCGTGCCCAAGCGCCTGGGTGGCAATTTCCTGATTGGCGGCTTCGATATCGTCGATGGCAAGGAACTGGTGGTCTACAACCTGGATGTCGAGCAAGTACAGCAGGCGGTGGACAAGAAGGAACTGAGCGGTCGTAGTACCGAAGTGCCGGAGGACAACGGCGACGGCGTGCTGATCGACAGCCCGGCGGCGCGGGTGCTGGCCTACCTGGACGACCCGGCCAACTCCGACCTGTTCGTTGAAGTGGCGCGGTTCCAGCGTTCCGGCAAGTAGTGGCCTGTACCGGCCTCTTTGCGGGCAATCCCGCTCCTACAGGGGCCTTGCCAGGCCTGGGCTTGTTGATATCCATGTAGGAGCGGGATTGCCCGCGAAGAGGCCGGTACAGGTTTCGTGTACTAGAAAGGAGTCCCCGGTGGACGAATACCAGCAAACCATCCGCGCCCTGTCCGACCGCATCGTCGCAGCACAGACGCCTATCCGGGTCCTTGACGCGGTGAAGTGGGACGACAACATCCGCCAGGGCTTTCTCAAGGCCAAGGGCAAGGAGCCGCCGGCGGTTGACCGCGCCTACTACCAGTCGCGCCCGCTGTCATTCGACTCCAGCGCGGTCAAGGCCGAGTTCCAGGGCATCGAGCGCGACATCATTCGCCAGTTGGGCCAGTTCAACCCGGTCGGGCAGATCATGAAGCGCATGTGCCGCGAATACCGCATGGTGGTGCGCATGCTTGAAGCGCGCGGTACCGAGGACTTCGGCCTGATCTCCCAGGAACTGTACGGCGCCGCCTCGGATGCCTTCCACGCCGGTGACCCGACCCTGGCCGACCTTGGCCTGATGCTGTCGGACTACCTGAACAACATCGATGGCCGTGGTGACCTCAAGGATGAGCCAAAGAATCTCACCGCCAAGGAGGCGGTGGAGATCCTCCAGCACCGGCTGAACAACGTGTTCGGCGAGGCCGAAGGGACCATTCGCGTGTTCGAGTCCGACGGTATCGTCGCCGACGCCGCAGCCGGTGCCGACTACATCAAGGTGCGTGCCGATGCCATGTTCAACGCCCGCGATGTGCGCGCCCTGGAGGTGCACGAAGGGTTGGTGCATGTCGGTACCACGCTCAATGGCCTGAACCAGCCGATCTGCACCTTCCTGGCCAAAGGCCCGCCCTCGTCGACGGTAACCCAGGAGGGCCTGGCGATTCTCATGGAGGTGATCGCCTTTGCCTCCTACCCCAGCCGCCTGCGCAAGCTCACCAACCGCACCCGTGCCATCCACATGGTCGAGGAGGGTGCAGATTTCATGCAGGTCTACGGTTTCTTCCGCGAGCAGGGCTTCGAGATGGCGCAGAGCTACAGCAACGCCAGCCGGGTGTTCCGCGGCTCGGTGCCCAACGGCCTGCCATTCACCAAGGACTTGTCCTATCTCAAGGGCTTCATCATGGTTTACAACTACATTCAGTTGGCCGTGAAGAAGGGCAAACTGGAACAGATCCCGTTGCTGTTCTGTGGCAAGACCACCCTGGAAGACATGCGCACCCTGCGCCAACTGGTCGAGGAAGGGTTGGTCGAGCCGCCCAAGTACCTGCCTGAACAGTTCCGCGACCTGAGTGCGCTGTCGGCCTGGATGTGCTTCTCCAACTTCCTCAACCACCTGAGCCTGGATCGCATTGAAGCCGACTACGCGAACATTCTCTGAGCACTGCCGCCTGCTCGTCCTCGGCCTGGTCCTGCTGAGCCTTGGCGGCTGCAGCAGCCTGTTGTTCTACCCCGAGCGTGGTCAGGCCTTCACCCCTGAGCGTGCCAAGCTGGAATACAGCGATGTCACGCTGACCACGGCTGATGGCATTCGCCTTCACGGTTGGTGGCTGCCAGCCAAGGCCGGGGCCGAGGTCAAGGGCACGGTGCTGCACCTGCACGGCAACGGCGGTAACCTGCCAGGGCACCTGGGGGGGAGCTACTGGCTGCCGGAGCAGGGCTACCAGGTGTTGATGATCGATTACCGCGGCTATGGCTTGTCGCAGGGCCAGCCGAGCCTGCCGGAGGTGTATCAGGACATTGCTGCAGCCATGGCCTGGTTGGAGCAGGCGCCCGAGGTCAAGGGCAAGCCGCTGGTACTGCTGGGGCAGAGCCTGGGCGGTGCCATGGCCATTCATTACCTGGCGGCCCACCCCGAGCAGCGTCAGCGCTTCAGCGCCCTGGTGTTCGATGGTGTGCCGGCCAGTTACCGCGCGGTGGGGCGCTTTGCGCTCAGCACCTCCTGGATGACCTGGCCATTGCAGGTTCCGCTGTCGTGGCTAGTGCCGGACGGCGACAGCGCGATCCGCTCGATCGAGCGATTGAGCAGCCCGCCCAAGTTGTTTTTCCACAGCATCGACGACAACCTGGTGCCGATGGACAACGGCATCCGCCTGTTTCAGCACGCGCCACCACCGCGGGTGCTGCAACTGACCCGAGGGGGGCACGTGCAGACCTTCGCCGACCCGACCTGGCGCCAGGTGATGCTGCGGTTCCTCGATGACCCCAGCCATTTCAACGGCCTGCGGCGGCTTGCCGAAGTGCCCAATTTCCCTGACGAGAAGAACAAGCAATGAGTGAAGAACGCAACGCCATCCCGCTGATCCTGACCGGCGTCGGCAGCATCATCGTGACGGTAGGGGCTTTGTGGTATTACGGTTACCTGCATTTCGCCAAGCCCGAAGATGCCCTGCTGCTGCAGGACTTCACCATGCTCAAGACCATCCCCGGCGAGGACTACAAGGTATCGCTGGACCCGGCGCCGCAAGTGGCCCAGTGCGTCGACGGCGTGCTGGTGCTGTTCGACACCCAACAGAAAGGCCTGACCGGCGTGCTGGTGGACAACCGCAAGCGCGCGGTGCGCTGCATGGGCGAGGAAACACCGCAGCAGGTGCAGTGAGCCATTATCCCTGCTGCCTTAACTCGCCTCTTCGCGGGCGTGCCCGCGAAGAGGCCAGAACAGGCAAAAGAAAGCCCCGCGTCGATCGCGGGGCTTGTCCTTTCAGCTAGCCAGCCTTAGCGCTGAACCTGGCTCACCGAGCGTGGTGCCACCGGCTGGTTGTCGTTGGAGATGGTCACCTCCACCCGACGGTTCTGCGCACGTCCCGAGTTGCTCGAGTTGTCCGCTACCGGGTACTCCTTGCCATAGCCCTGGGAAACGATACGCGCCGGATCTACCCCGGCACGTACCAGTGCCATGCGCACGCTGTTGGCGCGGCGTTCGGACAGTGTCTGGTTGTAGTTGGCCGAGCCGACGCTGTCGGTGTAGCCCTCGACGATCACCTTGCGTTCCGGGTTTTCCTGAAGGAACTGGGCCAGCTTGGTGACGTTCGGATAGGCGTTGCTCTTGAGTTCGGCCTTGTTGAAGTCGAACAGCACGTCACCGAAGGTCACCAGCGTTCCGCGGTCGGTCTGCTTGGCGTTGAGGCTGTCCTGCAGCTTGGCGATTTGCGCGTCGCGGGCGTCCAGCTTGGCTTTGGCGCGTTCAGCCGAGGCGTTTTTCAGATCAGCTTCGGCGGTGCGCAGGGCAATGGTCTGCTTGGCCACTTCGACGCGCTGGTTGGTCAGGTAGGCCAATTGGTCGACTTTCTTCTCGTCTTCACGGTCCATGTAGGCCTTGTCGGCCTTGTTCAGCCAGTCCTGGGCGTCCTTGGTCTCCAGTGCCGCGACTTTGCTCGCTTGCGGGTCGCTCTGCAGCGAGGAGAAGTTGGTGCGGGCCGCTTCCAGGTTGGCATTCGGATCGTGCGAGCAGGCGGCAAGACCGACGCTCAGGGCCAGCAGGGCGGGAATCATGACGTGTTTGCGCATAGTGTTCATCCTTTGATCGTGTGCGAAGGCTAAGGTTGGCAGGGCAGGGCTCACTGAGCGCTGCGCAGGCCTTCCTCACGTACGTCCTGAACGCCCTGGCGGGCATCCTGCACGGCCTTCTGGGCTTTGGCTGCCTGGGCTTTGCGTTCGGCGAGGCGGGCGTCCCACTCGGCCTGTTGGGCCAGGCGCTTGGCCTCGTCGTACTTCTTGTCGTGCATGGCGATTTCGGCTTGCTTGAACTTGTCCTGAGCCGCTTTCATTTCCACGGCAGCAAACTCGGTACCGCCAGCGCTGACGGCGGAGTTCACGGCGGACTGGGTAACGGCATACTGCTCGGTGGGCGGATTGCCTGCACAGCCGGCCAGGACCAGGCTACTGCCCAGCGCCAGCGCGGCCAGCTTGAACCCGCGCACATGAGTGGATGACAGTTTGCTAGTGCGGGTCTTCATGGTGGTCAGCTCCATTGGATCACTCCTGATAACGACGATGTCCGTAGCAGTCCATCGCTCAATCCCTGACTAACCGCGCGCTTCAGCTCAACGGTGCACGAGGGCAGTGTGCAGGGTTTTAGCGTGATGGCTATTGGCTCCGACTCGAAGGTTTTTCGAATAGTTCAGAAAAAAGCCCCGTAATCGGATAACTATTTCTGACTGATCGGTCAGTGCGATTTGCCTGGAACTTTCTCAGGCGGGAGCGGTATTCCGGGCCTTGAGCAGGCCCGGAATGCTGGAGCGCAGGATTATTTGTCGCTGTCGACTGCCGCGTTGCTCAGGTTGTGCAGGTGCTGGCGGGACAGGGAGAGAAAGCGCGGCGTAGGACCAACGTCTTCGTACAGTGGGTCGCCTTCCTCGTCGGTGGCGATGACCTGGCGGCCCTGCACATAGGGGAAGCTGGCCTCCAGTTCTTCAAGGGCGGCTGCGACCAGTTCGCCGAGCAGTTCTTCGGCGGTGCGCTTGGGGTACATGTCGATCAGCGCGGCCAGGCGCGCTTCTGACTCCAGGTCCAGATGCAGGACATGGCCGGTACGGCTGAGGGTGCCGGCGGCATTCTGTTCCCAGTGCTGGGCGAGTTCACGGATTTTCATGATGACCTCTGTTGACGCCTGGAAAGGCTGCACTGCATGGGAGTGCTGTGCTTTCACTTTAGTTTGGTTTGGCCGATCACGGCTTGCCATCGTCGCCCGGCTGTGGGCACTCTTGGGGTATACCGCTCGCTCCTGCACAGGGCGCGCTGAGGCTGATAGGGATGCAACGGAGAGAGCGCCAATGACCGATATCGATGTGCGTTTGCGTGAAGATGTCCATGTGTTGGGTGAACTGCTTGGCGAAACCATTCGCCAGCAGCATGGCGATGCGTTCCTGCAGAAAATCGAGGACATCCGCCACAGTGCCAAGGCCGACCGTCGCGGCCCGGGTGAGCAGTTGAGCTCGACCCTGGCAGACCTGGCCGAAGAAGATCTGCTGCCCGTAGCGAGGGCCTTCAACCAGTTCCTCAACCTGGCCAACATGGCCGAGCAGTACCAGTTGATCCGCCGCCGCAACGCCGACCAGCCCGAGCCGTTCGAAGCGCAGGTACTGCCCGAGCTGCTGGGGCGCTTGAAGCAGGCCGGCCACAGCAACGATGCCCTGGCCCGGCAACTGGCCAAGCTCGATATCCAGTTGGTGCTCACCGCACATCCCACCGAAGTTGCCCGTCGCACGCTGATCCAGAAGTACGACGCAATCGCCGGCCAACTGGCCGCGCAGGACCATCGTGACCTGACCTCGGCAGAACGCCAGCAAGTGCGCGAACGCCTGCGCCGGCTGATCGCCGAGGCCTGGCACACCGAAGAAATCCGCCGTACCCGGCCTACGCCGGTAGACGAAGCCAAGTGGGGTTTCGCAGTGATCGAGCATTCACTGTGGCATGCCATCCCCAGCCACCTGCGCAAGGTCGACAAGGCCCTGCTGGAGGCCACTGGCCTGCGCCTGCCGCTGGAGGCCGCGCCGATTCGCTTTGCCTCGTGGATGGGGGGGGACCGTGATGGCAACCCCAATGTGACGGCTGCGGTCACCCGCGAAGTACTCCTGCTGGCGCGCTGGATGGCCGCCGACCTGTTCCTGCGCGACATCGATGCACTGGCCGCCGAGTTGTCCATGCAGCAGGCCAACGACGCCCTGCGCAAACAGGTTGGCGACAGTGCCGAACCCTACCGCGCTGTGCTCAAGCGACTGCGCGACCGCCTACGTGCGACACGCGCATGGGCGCATTCGGCCTTGACCAGCAACCAACCGGTCGATGCCGACGTGCTGGTAGACAACCGCGAGCTGATCGCGCCGCTGGAGCTGTGCTACCAGTCACTGCACGAATGCGGCATGGGCGTGATCGCCGAGGGGCCGCTGCTCGACTGCTTGCGTCGTGCGGTGACCTTCGGCCTGTTCCTGGGCCGCCTGGACGTACGCCAGGATGCTGCTCGTCACCGTGATGCGCTGACCGAGATTACCGATTACCTGGGCCTGGGGCGTTACGCCGACTGGGATGAGGAGCAGCGCATCGCGTTCCTCCAGGCCGAGCTGAAAAACCGCCGGCCCCTGCTGCCTGCGCATTTCAAGCCGCAAGCGGACACCGCCGAAGTGCTGGCGACCTGCAGGGAAGTGGCCGCTGCGCCGGCCGCCTCGCTGGGGTCTTACGTGATCTCCATGGCCGGTGCCGCCTCGGATGTACTGGCGGTGCAACTGTTGCTCAAGGAAGCCGGCCTGACCCGCCCCATGCGTGTGGTGCCACTGTTCGAGACCCTGGCCGACCTCGACAACGCCGGCCCGGTCATGCAGCGCCTGCTTGGCCTGCCGGGCTACCGCGCGGGCCTGCGCGGCCCGCAGGAGGTCATGATCGGCTACTCCGATTCGGCCAAGGACGCCGGCACCACGGCCGCTGCCTGGGCGCAGTACCGGGCTCAGGAGAACCTGGTGCGTATCTGTGCCGAGCATCAGGTCGAGCTACTGCTGTTCCACGGCCGTGGCGGTACGGTCGGGCGAGGCGGCGGCCCGGCCCATGCGGCGATCCTGTCGCAGCCACCGGGTTCGGTGGCGGGGCGTTTGCGCACCACCGAGCAGGGTGAAATGATCCGCTTCAAGTTCGGCTTGCCGGGCATCGCCGAGCAAAACCTCAACCTGTACTTGGCCGCCGTGCTTGAAGCGACGTTGTTGCCACCACCACCCCCGCAGCCGGCCTGGCGTGAGGTGATGGACCAGTTGGCCGCCGATGGTGTCCAGGCTTACCGCCGCGTGGTACGGGAGAATCCCGATTTCGTCGAGTACTTCCGCCAGTCGACGCCAGAACAGGAGCTGGGGCGCCTGCCGTTGGGCAGCCGCCCGGCAAAACGTCGCGCCGGGGGCATCGAAAGCCTGCGGGCCATCCCGTGGATCTTCGGCTGGACCCAGACCCGGCTGATGCTGCCGGCCTGGCTGGGCTGGGAAACGGCGCTGACCAATGCCTTGGCCCGTGGTCAGGGGGAGTTGCTGGCGCAAATGCGCGAGCAATGGCCGTTCTTCCGCACCCGCATCGATATGCTGGAAATGGTACTGGCCAAAGCGGATGCGCAAATTGCCGAGGCCTACGACGAACGTCTGGTGCAACCGCACCTGCGTCCTTTAGGTGCGCACCTGCGCGACCTATTGTCGCAGTCATGCCAGGTGGTGCTGGGCCTGACCGGGCAGCCGGTGCTACTGGCGCACAGCCCCGAGACGCTGGAATTCATTAGCCTGCGCAATACCTATCTGGACCCGTTGCACCGTCTGCAGGCAGAGTTGCTGGCTCGCTCGCGCAGCCGCGAAGCCGCTCTGGACAGCCCGTTGGAGCAGGCCTTGCTGGTGACTGTGGCGGGTATTGCCGCCGGGCTGCGCAACACCGGCTAAGGGCAAGCCCGGGTCATGTCTGGCGCGTACCATACAGGCCCGGCACTATGACGGGGAGGGTGGTTGCGCCTGGCGCAACCGCCTGCCCGGTCAGCCGCAAGTGGCGCATTCCTGCAACTTTGGGACGCTTGTCTGGCTGCCGGGCGCTGTGTATCTTGAGCAGCCTTCTGACCGATTTATGGTCATACCCGATTTTCCGGACTTGGCCCTGGTCGCCGAATCCATTGAATTTCATAAAAAAATTTGAGGAGCACGAGATGCGCGTAATTCTGCTGGGAGCTCCCGGGGCCGGTAAAGGTACTCAGGCAAAGTTCATCACCGAAAAGTTCGGTATTCCACAGATCTCCACCGGTGACATGCTGCGTGCCGCCGTCAAGGCTGGCACCCCGCTGGGCCTGGAACTGAAGAAAGTCATGGATGCCGGCCAGCTGGTCTCCGACGAGTTGATCATCAGCCTGGTGAAGGAGCGCATCGCTCAGCCGGATTGCGCCAACGGCTGCCTGTTCGACGGCTTCCCACGCACCATCCCGCAGGCCGAAGCCATGGTCGCTGCCGGTGTCGACATCGATGCCGTGGTCGAAATTGCCGTGGACGACGAAGAAATCGTCGGCCGCATGGCTGGCCGCCGCGTGCACCTGGCCTCGGGCCGCACCTACCACATTCAGTACAACCCGCCGAAAGTGGAAGGCAAGGACGACGAGACCGGTGAAGACCTGATCCAGCGTGACGACGACAAGGAAGAAACCGTTCGCCATCGTCTGTCGGTCTACCACAGCCAGACCAAGCCGCTGGTGGATTTCTATCAGAAGCTGTCGGCTGCCAATGGCGGCAAGCCGAAGTACAGCCACATCGAAGGTGTCGGCTCGGTTGAAGCCATCACCGCCAAGGTCCTGGCAGCCCTGAGCTGATCCGGCGCCTGACGCACCTCGACAACGGCCCGCTTGCGGGCCGTTGTCGTTTGTAGGCCGCACAGCGCCCCCTCAGGACACAACGCCGCTGCTGCTCTATACTGCCGCTCTTTTTCATTCGCACCTGGATACCCGTTCGATGACCACCCTGCTGGCCCTGGATACCGCCACCGAAGCCTGTTCCGTCGCGCTGCTGCATGACGGCAAGGTGACCAGCCACTACGAGGTGATCCCGCGCATGCATGCCCAGAAGCTGCTGCCGATGATCAAGCAACTGCTGGCCGACTCTGGCGTGGCACTGAATGCGCTGGATGCCATTGCCTTTGGCCGTGGCCCGGGCGCGTTCACCGGCGTGCGTATTGCCATCGGTGTTGTGCAAGGCCTGGCCTTCGCCCTCGAGCGCCCGGTGCTGCCGGTGTCCAACCTGGCCGCTTTGGCCCAGGGTGCATTGCGCGAGCATGGCGTGCAGCAGGTGGCCGCTGCCATCGATGCGCGCATGGATGAAGTGTACTGGGGCTGCTACCAGGCCACGGCGGGCGAAATGTGCCTGGTCGGCCGTGAAGCCGTATTGCCGCCCGAGCAGGTGGCGCTGCCGGCAGGCAGCAATGGCGAGTGGTTCGGTGCCGGTACTGGGTGGGGCTATGCCGAGCGCCTGGCGGTACAGGTGGCGGCGAGCAACCCGGCTGCCTTGCCCAATGCTCTGGACATTCTCAGCCTGGCCACCTTTGCCTGGGCCCGTGGCGAGGCAATCGTCGCCGAGCAGGCGCAACCGGTTTATCTGCGCGATAATGTAGCCACGCCCAAGAAGCACTGAGTGCTGTTCGTCGGTTATCGCCGAACACGCTAAAACCTTTTGCGCGATCTGTGGTCCAGTTATCACTCAAGCATTAGCGACGGAACCCTGATGCTGCTAAATTGCCATCATTGGTCCTGAGTGCTCATGCCATGCGTATCGACGGTTTCTCATCGCAGTCCTACCCGCTCAAGCGCACCTCCCGCAAAGCAGCGGTGCGTGACGAGGCCATCGACGATGTCGAGGTGATCGAGGAGGCAGAGGCCGCCCCGCAGGAAGCCACTGCCCGCCGCCCTGGTGGTGGCCTGCCAGCCCGCCAGCAGGACATGGTTTTCCCTCGCGCCCGTGACCGCCGCACCGCCACCGCACTGGCCAGCTACCTGAGCACTGCCGGCTTTACTGACTGGGACATGGAAGTACTGGGGCTCGACCTGTACATTTGATGGATGAATCCCTCACCACTGCCTTACTTTCTCGGTTGCCCGTCGTGGAGCGAAAACGCCTGGCGCGACTACCTGTACCCCGCTGACGCCAACAGTAATCAAATGCTTGGCTTCTACAGCCAGGTGTTCAACGCGGTCGAAGGCAACACCACTTTCTACGCACGTCCTGCTCCCGGCACCATTGCCCGCTGGGCGCAGGTCATGCCCGAGCACTTTCGCTTCACTGCCAAGTTTCCGCGGGATGTCAGCCATGAGGGCGACCTGCGTGACCAGCTTGAACCTGCCTTCGACTTCACTCGGCTGATGGCCCCGCTGGGCCAGCGCGTATCACCCTACTGGTTGCAGTTGCCGGCCCAGTTCGGCCCGGCGCGCCTGGGTGAGCTTTGTCACTTCCTCGATCAGATCGCCGTGCCCGTGGCTGTGGAAGTGCGCAACCAAGCCTTTTTTGCCAAGGGTGAGGAAGAACGCCTGCTCAATCGCCTGCTGCACGAACGCGGTGTGGAGCGTATCTGCCTCGACCCGCGCGCGCTGTTCAGTTGCACCTCGCGCGACCCTGCCGTGCTGCATGCGCAGTCGAAGAAGCCCAGGGTGCCACCGCGGCCGGCAGCCTTCAGCCAGTACCCGCAGGTTCGCTTCATTGGCCATCCGGAACTGGAGGCCAATCACACCTTCCTCAGCCCTTGGGTAGAAAAAGTCGCCGCCTGGATTGAAGAAGGCCGTAATCCCTATATCTTCCTGCACACCTCGGACAATCGCCTGGCTGCCGCGCTGGCCCAGCGTTTCCATCAACGCCTGATGGCACGCCTGCCGGGCCTGGCACCTTTGCCGGAATTGCCGCGCGCCCCTGAGGTCGAACAATTGGGGCTACTCTGACCTTTCCCTGACTGCCGGAGGTTGAACCATGGATGTGCAAACCCTGCGAGCTGAGGCCTTCAAGGCGTTACACGAGCGCGACGGCGCGTTCGTCATCCCCAACCCGTGGGATGCCGGCTCCGCCAAGTTGCTCGCCAGCCTGGGTTTCGAGGCGCTGGCTACCACCAGTGCAGGCCTGGCCTTCAGCTTTGGCCGGCCGGACGCCGAAGGCGCCTTGAGCCTGGACGATACACTGGACAATGCCGGCGAGATCGTCGATGCCACCGCGCTGCCGGTGGCCGCCGATCTGGAAAACGGTTTTGGCGACTTGCCCGAAGACTGTGCCCAGACCATTCTGCGTGCCGCCGAAATTGGCCTGGTGGGCGGCTCCATCGAAGATGCCAGCGGCCGCAGTGATGCGCCCATCTATGACTTCGGGCTGGCTGTGGAACGCGTGCGCGCTGCCGTGCAGGCTGCGCGAAGCCTGCCATTCCCGTTCACCTTGTGCGCTCGTGCAGAAAACCTGCTGCACGGGCGCATGGACCTCGACGACACCATCCTGCGCCTGCAAGCCTATGCCGAAGCCGGTGCCGACGTGCTCTACGCGCCCGGGTTGCGCACCGTGGAGGAAGTCCGTGCCGTGGTGCAGGCAGTCGCACCGCGACCTGTGAATGTGCTGATGGGCATGGCGGGCGTGCCGCTGAGCGTCAACCAGTTGCAGGACCTGGGCGTGCGCCGCGTCAGCGTTGGCTCGTCGCTGGCCCGTGCTGCACTCGGGGCCTTCTACCGGGCGGCGCAGGAAATTCGCGATGAGGGCACGTTCGGCTACGGTGAGCAGGCAATGCCGTTTGCCCAGCTGAACGATCTGTTCCGCCGCTGATGAGGGCATTGCTGGCGCTACTGGCCGGCCTGCTTACGGTGGCCGGCCTGGCCTGGCACTTCGGCTGGCGCCTGCCTGCCACATGGAACCCCTGGGCGCCGCTGGACGTACGCCAGCCGCCCAACCTGCTGACCCCCTACAAACTGTCGCGCCTACGCGATGACCCAACGCTGTGCCGGCAGGCGCTGGAAACCAGCCACCTGCGTTACCGGGCACAAGCCGACAGCCCGGCGTCGGCCAACTGCCCGCTGCAGAACGTATGGCGCATCGAGGGCGGCCAGGCGCGGCTGAGCAGCAGCTTTCTGGCCAGTTGCCCGTTGGCGGTGGCCTATGCACTGTTCGAAAACCATGGCTTGCAGCCGGCGGCGCAGGAAGTGTTTGGGCAACCGGTGACGCAGGTCGATCACCTGGGCAGCTTTGCCTGCCGCAATGTCTACCACCGCAAGCAGGGCCGTTTGAGCCAGCACGCCACGGCCAATGCGCTGGACATCAGCGGATTTCGCCTGAAGGACGGCCAGCGCATTATCCTGGCGCGTGACTGGCAGGCGGGCGGGCAGAAGGCGGAATTCTTGCGTCAGGTGCAGCAGGCCGCATGCGAAAGCTTCAGCACGGTATTGGGGCCGGACTACAACGCTGCGCACCGCAACCACTTTCACCTGGACATGGGGCGCTGGCAGATCTGTCGTTAGCCTCAGGCGTACGCGCGCACGTTGTTCAGCACCACTGGGCGCGCCCAGTGGATGTCGAACTCCAGGTCATTCTGCTGCTTGGCCAGGGTGGCTTCGTCGAACGGTTCGGGCGCCGGGTCCAGCAGGTTGGTCTCGAACTCGGCAATGGGCAGGAACAATGACCGTGGCGTGGGGCCAGGGCCGGGTTCGGCGATCGGCTGACCCTGCTTCATCACCACCGGGCGCAGCCAGCTGTTGTTGATGTCGAGCTGGCGCTGTTGCTCGATCAGTTCCATGGCGCTGAACGGCTCGGGGGCGGGCGGCAGCAGCTTGGCTTCAAGCTCGGCCTTGGGCAGAAACAACGGTTCGGGCGGCGCCACGATGGTGTCGTGCACCGGGCAGGCGCGCTGGGCGTCGATCAAGGCCAGTGCACGGGCGCCGCCGATGGGTTCGCCGCTGTCCTGGTCGTACTGCACGAACGACTGGCTGACGCCGTCTACGGGCTCTTCCTGCTGCTCGGCCATGGCCCGGGCAAAGAAATCCTGCCACAGGTGGCTGACGCCCCCGAGTGCCTGGGTGTTGTGCTGACTGTAGTTGCCGACAGGCGACAAATAGGTCAAGCCGATGGGAAGAGTATCTGACATGGCAGTCGTGCGCGCTGTGCTCTGGCAGAATAGCGGGATATTGCCTGTATCGGCCGTGGCTGCCGATTCATTAAGGGCTTGGTTTGATTTTTCGGGTGTGAACGATGGAAGAGCAAGGCACGGGTATCAGGGTCGAGGCGATGACAGCTGAGTATGCGCAACAGGCCAGGGCGTGGGCTGAACGCCTGGGCCTGCCGCTGCAGGACGATACCGCTGCCTTCGCGGTGCAGGTGGGCGCCGACGGCTTGCAGATTCAGCAGCTTGGCCCGCAAGCGCCCGGGCCGGTGCGTGTAGACTTCGTCGAAGGCCAGGCTGCGCATCGCCGCCAGTTTGGCGGTGGCAACGGGCAGATGATCGCCAAGGCTGTGGGCATTGCCCAAGGTATCCGGCCGCAGGTGCTGGATGCCACGGCAGGGCTGGGCAAGGACGCGTTCGTGCTGGCCAGCCTTGGCTGCCAGATGACCCTGATCGAGCGCCAGCCGCTGATTGCCGCGCTGCTGGAGGACGGCCTGGCGCGGGCGCGAGCGGATGAAGAGGTGGGCCCGATTGTCGGGCGCATGCGCCTGCTGACCGGCAACGCCATCGAGCGCATGCGCGCCTGGGAAGGGGAGGCGCCGCAGGTGATCTACCTCGACCCGATGTTCCCACACCGCGACAAGAGCGCCCTGGTGAAAAAGGAAATGCGCGTGTTCCGGCCTTTGGTCGGTGACGACCTGGATGCCCCGGCCCTGCTCGAAGCCGCCCTGGCGCTGGCCAGCCACCGGGTGGTAGTGAAGCGCCCGCGCAAGGCACCGATCATCGATGGGCCGAAGCCGAGCCATAGCCTGGAAGGCAAGTCGAGCCGGTATGACATTTATCCGAAGAAGGCGTTGAAAGCCTGACGTTTGTGTGGCCTGCCCAGGCCTCTTCGCGGGTAAGTTCGCGAAGAAGCCTGCTAAAACCAGAAATCAGGGCTGGAACGCCCGCAAGAACACCCCCACCACCTCGCGCACATGCGCCTCGGCTTGATTGCCTTCCAGCGGCCCCGCACATCCCAGCAGCAACCGGTAATCCGGTGCCCCTTTTACCAGGCAGAAGAAGTGCTCCGCGGCGCGCAGCGGGTTGTCGATGCGCAGCAGCCCACGCTCATGAGCCCGGCGCAGTAGCGCTTCCATGCCTGCGAGCACGCGCTTGGGCCCGGCTTCGTAGAAGTACTCGCCAAAACTCGGGTCCAGGCTGCCCTGGGCCATGATCAGGCGGCTGAGTTTGACCGCTTCGTCACTGCTGATAAGCGCCTGGAAGTTGCGGGCAATGGTCAGCAGTACTTCTTCTACCGGCACCCCCTCGGGATACTCGAACAGCAGGTCAGGCAACTGGACCTGGCAGGTGGCCATGACCGCCGAGCAGAACAGGGTCTGTTTGTCGGTGAAGTGGCTGTACACGGTGAGCTTTGAAACACCTGCCGCCGCAGCGACCGCATCCATGCTGGTGTTGGCGTAGCCTAGGCTGAGGAAGAGCGTCTTGGCCGCTTCGAGGATAGCCTCGCGCTTGGCCAGGTCCTTGGGCCGGCCCGGGCCGATGGGTGCGTCGTTGGGCATTGTGGTCTGCATCTGGTTTAAGAATCTCCATCTTAACGGGTCAGCCGCGATACGGCTAAAACTAGCTGACATTTACCTGCGGCCTGCCAACGTTCAGCTGATCGACAGGGGGGCGTTCAGCCGCCGCTTGATCTCACAGGCGCCAGAGGGCTCTAGCCAGGTCGTCGAAAAACCAGCGCATGCCCTTCCCGGCATCGTTGCGCTGATTTAATATACCAGCCAGTACAAATATTAAATGTGCACTCCGCGAAAGGATTCATCATGTTGCGCCATGCCTTGTCCATCGCTCTGCCCGCCGCTGCTGCCCTGCTTCTGGCGGCGTGTGGCCAGGAAGCTGCCCCACCCGCCGCGCCGCGCCCGGCGCTGGTGGTGCAGCCACAGCCGGCCGAAGCCGCTGCCGACAGTTACCCCGGCGAAGTGCGCGCGCGCTTCGAGCCGGAGCTGGCCTTCCGCATTGGCGGCAAGGTCAGCAAGCGCCTGGTGGAGGAGGGGCAGCGGGTCAAGGCCGACCAGCCGCTGGCCGAACTGGACCCGCAGGACGTGCGCCTGCAACTTGAAGCCAATCGCGCCCAGCTGGCGGCTGCCGAGGCCAACCTGGCATTGGTGCGCGCCGAGCGCGACCGCTACCAAAAGCTGCTGGAACGGCAGATGGTCAGCCACTCCCAGTTCGACAACGCCGAAAACCTCTACCGCGCCGGCCTTGCCCGTCTGAAGCAGGCCAAGGCCGAGTTCGATGTGGCGGGCAACCAGGCCGAATATGCCGTATTGCGTGCGCCGCAAGCCGGGGTGATCGCCAAGCGCCAGGTTGAAGTGGGCCAGGTGGTCGCCGCCGGGCAGACCGTGTTTACCCTTGCCGCCGATGGCGAGCGAGAAGTGGCCATCGGCCTGCCGGAGCAGCAGTTCGCCCGCTTCGCTGTGGGCCAACCGGTGAGCGTGGAGCTGTGGTCGCACCCGCAGGCGCGTTTCCAGGGGCGCATTCGCGAGCTGTCACCGGCCGCCGACCCGCGCTCGCGCACGTTTGCGGCGCGCATCGCCTTTACCACGGCCACCGTACCGGCTGAGCTGGGCCAGAGCGCCCGGGTGTTCATCGCCAAGGATGGGCTGATCCCGCTGGCGGTACCGCTGTCGGCAGTGACTGCGGAAAACGGTCAGTCCTATGTCTGGCGGGTGAACAAGGAAAGCCGCCTGGAGCGGGCGACCGTGCGCCTGGGGGCTTATGGCAGCGACAGTGTGCCGGTGCTCGAAGGCCTGGACCCGGGTGACTGGGTGGTTGCCGCTGGTGGCCATGTACTGCGCGAGGGCCAGGAGGTACGCCCCGTGGACCGCAGCAACCGTGTAGTGAACCTGACGGCCAAGGAGTAAGTCCCGATGGGTTTCAACCTTTCTGCCTGGGCGCTGCGCAACCGCCAGATCGTCCTGTTCCTGATGATCCTGTTGGCCGCCATTGGCGCCATGTCGTACACCAAGCTTGGCCAGAGCGAGGACCCGCCATTCACCTTCAAGGCCATGGTCATCCGCACCCTGTGGCCAGGCGCCAGCGCTGAGGAAGTGGCGCGGCAGGTGACCGAGCGCATCGAGAAGAAGCTGATGGAAACCGGTGAGTACGAGAGAATCGTCTCGTTCTCTCGCCCCGGCGAATCGCAGGTTACTTTCATGGCCCGCGACTCGCTGCACTCCAAGGACATCCCCGAGTTGTGGTACCAGATCCGCAAGAAGGTTGCGGACATTCGCCACACCTTGCCGCCGGAGATCCAGGGCCCGTTCTTCAACGACGAGTTCGGCACCACCTTCGGCAACATCTATGCGCTGACTGGCGAAGGCTTTGACTATGCGGTGCTCAAGGACTACGCCGACCGTATCCAGATCCAGCTGCAGCGGGTCAAGGATGTGGGCAAGGTCGAGCTGATCGGCCTGCAGGACGAGAAAGTCTGGATCGAGCTGTCCAACCTCAAGCTGGCCACCCTCGGCGTGCCGCTGGAAGCCGTGCAGAAGGCGTTGCAAGAGCAGAACGCGGTGAGCACCGCCGGTTTCTTCGAGACGCCCAGCGAGCGCTTGCAACTGCGCGTGAGCGGGCGTTTCGACAGTGTCGAGCAGATCCGCCAGTTCCCCATTCGCGTGGGTGATCGCACCTTCCGGATTGGTGATGTCGCCGAGGTGCACCGTGGCTTCAACGACCCACCTGCACCGCGCATGCGCTTCATGGGCGAGGATGCCATTGGCCTGGCGGTGTCGATGAAGGACGGTGGCGACATCCTGGTACTGGGCAAGGCCCTGGAAGGCGAGTTCGAGCGCCTGGCGCATAACCTGCCTGCCGGCATGACGCTGCGCAAGGTTTCGGATCAACCGGCGGCGGTCAAGGCCGGCGTGGGCGAGTTCGTGCAGGTGCTGGTCGAGGCGTTGGTCATTGTGCTGCTGGTGAGCTTCTTCTCGCTGGGCCTGCGCACTGGCCTGGTGGTGGCGCTGGCCATTCCGCTGGTGTTGGCCATGACCTTTGCCGCCATGCACTACTTCGGCATCGGCCTGCACAAGATTTCCCTTGGCGCGCTGGTGCTGGCCCTGGGCTTGCTGGTGGACGACGCGATCATTGCCGTGGAGATGATGGCGATCAAGATGGAACAGGGCTATGACCGCCTCAAGGCAGCCAGCTATGCCTGGACGAGTACGGCCTTCCCGATGCTCACCGGTACGCTGATCACGGCAGCAGGCTTTCTGCCGATTGCCACCGCGGCCTCCAGCACGGGCGAATACACCCGGTCGATCTTCCAGGTGGTAACCATCGCTTTGCTGACCTCTTGGGTGGCGGCTGTGGTGTTCGTGCCTTACCTGGGCGAGCGCCTGCTACCCGACCTGGCCAAGCTGCATGCGGCGCGTCATGGCAAGGACGGCCATGCTCCAGACCCATACGCCACCCCGTTCTACCAGCGCGTGCGACGGCTGGTGGAGTGGTGCGTACGGCGGCGCAAGACGGTAATCCTGCTGACCGTTGCCGCTTTTGTCGGCAGCCTCCTGCTGTTCCGCTTCGTACCCCAGCAGTTCTTCCCGGCCTCCGGGCGCCCGGAGCTGATGGTTGACCTGAAGCTGGCCGAAGGCGCCTCGCTGGCCAATACCGCCGAGCGGGTCAAGCAGCTGGAGGCGCTGCTCAAGCAGCAGGACGGTATCGATAACTACGTGGCCTATGTGGGCACCGGTTCGCCGCGCTTCTACCTGCCGCTGGACCAGCAACTGCCGGCAGCCAGCTTTGCCCAGTTCGTGGTGCTGGCCAAGTCGATGGAAGACCGCGAACGCCTGCGCAGTTGGCTGATCAGCACTGTGGACCAGCAGTTCCCCGACCTGCGCGCCCGGGTCACGCGCCTGGAAAACGGCCCGCCTGTGGGCTACCCGGTGCAGTTCCGGGTCACTGGCGAGCATATCGAGAAGGCCCGTGCACTGGCCCGTGAAGTGGCGGACAAGGTGCGCGAGAACCCGCATGTGGTGAACGTGCACCTGGACTGGGAGGAACCCAGCAAGGCGGTGTTCCTCGAAATCGACCAGGACCGCGCCCGTGCGCTGGGCGTGAGCACTTCGCACCTGGCGAGCTTCCTGCAAAGCTCGCTGATTGGCACCACGGTCAGCCAGTACCGCGAGGACAACGAGCTGATCGAGATCCTGCTGCGCGGCACCCTCCAAGAGCGCAGCGAGCTGGGCAACCTGGGTAGCCTGGCGTTGCCCACCGACAATGGCCAGAGCGTGGCGCTGTCGCAGGTGGCGACCCTGGAGTACGGCTTTGAAGAAGGCATTATCTGGCACCGCAACCGCTTGCCGACGGTGACCGTGCGTGCCGATATCTACGACCAGGAGCAGCCGGCGACGCTGGTGAAGCAGATTCTGCCGACCCTGCAGGAAATCCGCGCCAAGCTGCCCGATGGCTACCTGCTGGAGGTGGGCGGCACGGTGGAGGATTCCGAGCGTGGGCAGAAATCGGTGAATGCCGGCATGCCACTGTTCATCGTGGTAGTCCTGAGCTTGCTGATGATCCAGCTGCGCAGTTTCTCGCGCACGGTGATGGTGTTCCTCACCGCGCCGCTGGGGCTGATCGGTGTGACCCTGTTCCTGCTGGTGTTCCGCCAGCCGTTCGGCTTTGTCGCCATGCTCGGCACCATTGCCCTGGCGGGGATGATCATGCGCAACTCGGTGATCCTGGTGGACCAGATCGAGCAGGACATCGCAGCGGGGATGGAGCGCTGGCAGGCGATCATCGAGGCTACGGTGCGGCGCTTCCGGCCGATCGTGCTGACTGCGCTGGCGGCGGTGCTGGCCATGATCCCGTTGTCGCGTAGCGTGTTCTACGGGCCGATGGCGGTGGCGATCATGGGCGGGTTGATCGTGGCCACGGTGCTTACACTGCTGTTCCTGCCGGCGTTGTATGCGGCATGGTTCAGGGTGAAGAAGGGCTGAAGACCGCAGGGGGAGGGCTTAGCCCTCCCTTCGCGGGTAAACCCGCTCCTACGACGGCCTGTGTCCAACCCCGCCGCCGTGTAGGAGCGGGTTTACCCGCGAATACGGTAGCGGCAGCAACGGTGAACGGCTGGTGAAAATTGGCCAGCAGGCCCGGCCCTTTCGCGGGTGAACCCGCTCCTACAGCGCGCCGAAGACCTTCTTGGCCAGGCTGGTAGCCGCCGCTGCCGGGTTCTGGCGAATGTTCTGCTCCTGTTTGCCGATCATCTCGAACAGGCCATCCAGCGCCTTCTCGGTCACGTAGTTCTCGATATTGGCGTCATCCTTGACCAGCCCCAGGCCTTTGGCCTGGGCAGCGAAGGCATTGTACTGCTGGGCCACGCCGACCTTGTCGGTGGCCTGCTTGACGATTGGCAGGAACTTGGCGCGGATCTGCTCGCGGCTGCTCTTGTTCAGGTACTGGGTGGCCGAGTCGTCACCGCCGCTGAGAATGCCCTTGGCATCGGTCACGCTCATGTTGTTCACGGCATCCACCAGAATCGCCTGGGCCTGTGGCACGGCTGCCTCGGCGGCTTTGTTCATGCTGGTTTCCAGGGCTTCGACCTGTTCACCCTTGCCGAACATCTTCATCGCCTTGGCGGCTTTGCCCAGGTTGCCTGGCAGCTCGATGCGCACGTCCGGATTGTTGCTGAAGCCGCCTGGGGTGCTCAGTTGCTTGACGGCCAGCTGCGCACCTTGGGTCAGGGCATCTTTCAGGCCGCCGGTGGCGTCTTTCTGGCTGAGGTCGCCCAGCGACAGGGCCAGGGCACTGGCCGACAGCAGCAGGCCGGCGCACAGGGTGGTGAAGCGCAGGGAAGTGCGGATCATGAAGCTTTCCTTGTAAACGGATGAGTGCGGGTATCAGCGAACCTGATCTACCTTGATGCGTACCGATTGCGGGTCACTGCCATCAAGCGCGACACCGTGGTGTTCGGTATTGATGAACAGCAACTTGCCATTCAGCTCGATGCGCGCGCTCACCGCATAGCGGTGGCCAGGCTTGACCTGCGCGGGGTCATAGGTGAGATGGAACGGCAGCGGCACGTTGCCTTTGACCGGACCGGCCTGGCGCGCGAGGGTCACGGCAGGGGCGTCCATCAGCGACACATCCTGCAGTTCCACGCTCAGGGTGGCGGCAGGCGGCAGGGCAATGCGCTGCAGGTAGAAGACTTCGCCGTCCAGGCTGGCCTGGTTGGGTGGGGTTTGGCTGGAGCAGGCTGCAAGCAGGGATGCGCAACACAGCATAAAGAGCTTTTTCATGGAATCTCCGGTGTCCTTGGAGCTGGCTTGTGGCCAACCCCACGGACTTTAGCGGATTTTGCCGACCGATGAACCGTTAGAGGGTCGAAGTTTCCAGCCCGTCGTCACGGTGCAGGGCCACCTGGCGGATAGACAGGCGCAGCTCGGCCGACAGTACTCGCTTGGCTACGCCCTCGGCCAGCTCGCCGAGCTTGTCGTGATAACCCAGCTTGCCTTGCGCGTCGGCGTGCAGCACGCCTTGCTGAAGCAAGGTCTGGATGAAGTGGCGGAACAGCGTCTTGTCGAAGAACTCCGGTGCGTTCAGGCCATGCAGGATCGACAGGCGCTGGGCCATCATCACGCACAGGTCTTCCAGCGCTTCGGCGCTCAGGCTGTTCTGCCCGCTGTTGATCAGCAGCGAGGTGGCCATGTAGAAGCGCTGCAGGGTCTGGGTGATGGTGCGGGCGAGCAGGGTCAGCAACACGAACTGCCGCGAGCTGGGCGCCGGGCGCACGTACAGGTCGTTGTCCTGGCGCAGCAGGCCCTGTTCCACCAGCGCGACCAGCCATTGGTCGATGACCTCGTCCAGCTGTTCCGGCGTCCAGCGCAGGAACAGTTCGGCCTGCAGATAGGGATAAAGTGCATGCACATACTGGCCCAGCAGTTGGCGGCTCATGCGTGAACTGCTGAGGAAGAAACTGGCGAGCAGCGCCGGCAGGGCGAAGATGTGCAGCACATTGTTGCGGTAGTAGGTCATCAGCACCGCGTTGCCTTCATCCAGGTAGAGGATGCGGCCCAAGGCGTCCTTCTGCTCGGCCACCAGGTTCATGCTGCGCACATGTTCGATCAGTGCTTTGCCGTCGCCCTCGGGCAGGGTGGTGTGCGGCGAGTAGGGCACTTGGCGCAGCAGCGCCAGGTACAGGTCGAGAACGCGGGTCAGGGCGCGCTCGTCCAGGGCAAGGCGGCTGGTGGACAGCAGTGCCAGGGCCACCAGGTTGACCGGGTTGATGGCGGCCGCCTCGTTGAGGTGACGGGCCACGGTTTCTCCAAGGCGGGCGGTGGTGGCGTTGAGCCAGTCCGGACGGTACTGCGGACCGTGATCCTGTTCACGCCAGCCGGGCTGCTGCTGGTCGAGGAAGCCAGCCAGGCGGATGGGCTCGCCGAAGTTCACGTAGACCTGGCCAAAGCGCTGCTTGAGTGCGCCGAACACCTTGAAGATGTCGAACACCGACTCCTTCTTCTTGCTGGCGCCGCGCAGTTCGCCCAGGTAGGTACGGCCTTCGAGCACGCGCTCGTAGCCGATGTACACCGGCACGAACACGATTGGCGTACGCGACGAGCGCAGGAAGCTGCGCAGGGTAATGGCCAGCATCCCGGTGCGCGGCTGCAACATGCGCCCAGTACGCGAGCGGCCGCCTTCGACGAAGTACTCGACCGGGAAGCCCTTGGTGTACAGGGTGTGCAGGTACTCGTTGAACACTGCCGTGTAAAGCGGGTTGCCCTTGAACGTGCGGCGCATGAAGAAGGCGCCACCACGGCGTAGCAGGTTGCCCACCACCGGCATGTTGAGGTTGATGCCCGCAGCCACGTGCGGCGGGGTGAGACCGTTGCGGAACAGCAGGTACGACAGCAGCAGGTAGTCGATGTGGCTGCGGTGGCATGGCACGTAGATCACTTCATGGCCAGGGGCGATACCCTGCACCTGTTCGATGTGGTTGACCTTGATGCCGTCGTAGATCTTGTTCCAGAACCAGCTGAGCACCACTTCGAGGAAGCGGATGGCGGTATAGGTGTAGTCCGAGGCTATCTCGTTGCCATAGCGCAGTGCCTGGGCCTCGGCTTTGGCCAGCGGCAGGTTCTCGCGCTGCGCTTCGTCGGCAATCGCCTGGCGCACTTGCGGGGCATGTACCAGGCCTTTGACCAAGGTTCGTCGGTGCGAGATGTCCGGGCCGATGACGGCAGTCTTGAGGTTGCGAAAGTGCACGCGCATCAGGCGCTGGGCCATGCGCACGGTGCGCTCGTGGCCTTTGTTGTGCTGCACCAGTTCGCGCAGGTGGATTGGCGCGGAGAACTGTACCCGGGTCTTGCGCCCCAGGATCAGTACGGTCAGCAGCCGGCGCAGGCGCCCGGTTACCGCCCAGCTGTCGGCGAACAGCAGCTTCCAGGGGCTGGACTCGCTGGCCGGGGTCTGGCCCCAGAACACGCTGACAGGAATGATCTGCGCATCTTCTTCGGCATGCTGGCTGACGGCAGCCACCAGGCGCTCGAGCGTGGGCGGGGCGCCGCTTTTGTCCTGGCGGCCGAGCCAGTCCGGGTCGGGGGTCAGGTAGAAGAACGCGGCGGGTTCCTGCAGTGGGCCGACGGCTACCGGCAGCACCGGGCGCGGCAGCCCCGCCTTGGTGCACTCGTGGTCGAGCACGGCCAGGTCAGTGAGCGCGGGCGAGGGCAGCGCATAGAACACCGGCCGGCTGCGGTCGAGGTTGAGGGTCATGGAAGACTGGTTGATGGTCTCGGAGCGCACCCACAGGTACAACAGGCGACGCAGGCCGCCGAAGATCAGGCGGTGCAGGGGGGAACGGGTCATGGGGTGTGTGCCCTGGGTGTGATTTTCAGATGGGTATTCTGCTATTTAGTCTGCCGTATCGGCGTAAGTTCAGCAAAATTCGGCCAACGACGGGACCGTCATCAATTTTTTTTGTTCTGTGTCATATACTCGGCCTGCCACTTGCAGGATATTTCGGCAAGCGGCGTTGGCACGGGGCAGGTGACCTCGTGCCTGCAAGGCGATCTTCACAATAAAAATCCGGAGTAGTTCAGATGTCGTCTCGTGAGACTGGGAATGTAAAGTGGTTCAACGATGCCAAGGGTTATGGCTTCATTCAGCGCGAAGGTGGTGCGGATGTCTTCGTCCACTATCGGGCGATTCGCGGTGAGGGGCATCGTACCCTGGTCGAAGGGCAGCGGGTGGAGTACGCCTGCGTGCAGGGCCAGAAAGGCCTGCAAGCCGAAGACGTAGTGGGCCTCTGAGCCTCTGGTTTCAAGCCGTAGGAGCGGGCTTGCCCGCGAAGCAGCCACCACGGTGGCTGCCACGGGCATAGCCCGTGTTCGCGGGTAAACCCGCTCCTACAGAAACGAGCAAGGCTGCCGTTTCATGATGTACGCCAGGTGATTTCCTCTTCACCGTCGGCGCTGATGCGGACCCAGCGGTCAGCATCTTCTTCCCCGTCTTCCTCGACCCAGCCACCCGGCGCGCAGCGCACTTCCACACCCAGCGCGGCAAATGCGGCGCGGGCGCAGGCAACGTCATCGGCCCACGGCGTCTGGTCGCTTTCCAGGTACAGGCTGTTCCATTTCCCTACAGCCTTGGGTAACCAAGTGACCGGAATGTTACCGGCCTGGCATTTGAAGGTATGGCCTTTCTGCTTCCACTCGGTGCACGGGCCGATTGCCTGGGCGAGCCACTCGGCAATCTGCTTGTGGTCGACGTCGGCGTCCTTCAGGTAGATCTCGATATCAGGTTGACGCATAAGGGCTCCGGGTGTGCTCAGTCTTGGCGCACGAAATAGTCATAACGCATGGAAACCGTGACCTCGAACGGCTCGGGCTGGTCGATCACCCGGGCACGTTTTTCGGCGCTGGCGCGCCAGCCGTGTGGGGTCATGGCCAGCAGGTCGGCGCGGGCCTTGGACGCGGCCAGGCTCAGGCGGAACTCGAGGGTTTCGCTGTGGGCGTGGGCCATGCCTTCAGGGACCAGGGCCAGGTGCTTGTCGTCGGCGTAAGGGCGTACTTCATCGTAGAGCACTTCACGCAGTTCCATCAGGTGGCCGCTGGTCGGGCCGACCCGCATCAGGCCGCCGCCGGGGCTGAGCAAACGCTTGGCCTCGGCCCAGTCCAGCGGGCTGAAAACGCTGGCGATGAACTGGCAGCTGGCATCGGTCAGCGGTACCCGGGCCATGCTGGCGACCATCCAGGTGACCGCCGGTGCTCGGCGGCAGGCGCGCTTGACCGCTTCGCGGGAGATGTCCAGCGCATAGCCGTCGGCGGCCGGCAAGGCCTGGGCGATCTGTGCGGTGTAGTAACCCTCGCCGCAGCCGATGTCCAGCCAGGTGCCAGGCTGGCGCTCGGCGGCCAGCTCGGCCAGGCGGCGGGCGACTGGCGCGTAATGGCCCGCGTCGAGAAAGTCGCGGCGTGCCTCGACCATGGCCTGGTTGTCACCGGGGTCGCGGCTGTTCTTGTGCTGCACCGGCAGCAGGTTCAGGTAACCCTGGCGGGCGCGGTCGAAGCGGTGGCCAGCCGGGCACACCACACCATTGTCGAGCCGGCTCAGCGGCGCCTGGCAAAGCGGGCAGGCAAGCATCAGGCGAGCAACCGGACCAGGGTCTGGTAGTAGATTTCGGTCAGCAGATCGAGGTCGCTGGCCAGGATCCGCTCGTCAACCTGGTGGATGGTGGCGTTGACCGGGCCGAGTTCGACCACCTGGGTGCCCATGGTTGCGATGAAGCGGCCATCGGAGGTACCGCCGCTGGTGGAAGGCTGGGTATCGCGACCGGTGACGCCCTTGATGCTGGCCGCCACGGCGTCGAGCAGCTCGCCTGGTTCGGTCAGGAACGGCAGGCCCGACAGTGCCCAGTCGACCGACCAGTCCAGTTCATGCTTGTCGAGAATCGCAGACACTCGGGCCTGCAGGCCTTCGACGGTGGACTCGGTAGAGAAGCGGAAGTTGAACAGCGCGGTCAGCTCGCCCGGGACCACGTTGGTAGCGCCGGTGCCGGAATTGAGGTTGGAGATCTGGAAGCTGGTTGGCGGGAAGAAGGCATTGCCTTCGTCCCAGTGCTCGGCAGCCAGTTCCGCCAGGGCCGGGGCGGCCAGGTGGATCGGGTTGCGCGCCAGGTGCGGGTAGGCCACATGGCCCTGCTTGCCGCGTATGGTCAGTTTGGCGCCCAGCGAACCGCGGCGACCGTTCTTGACCACGTCACCCAACAAGGTGGTGCTGGACGGTTCGCCGACGATGCACCAGTCCAGGCGCTCGTTGCGCGCTTTCAGGCGTTCGACCACCGCTTTGGTGCCGTGGTGGGCGGGGCCTTCCTCGTCGCTGGTGATCAGAAACGCGACCTTGCCGCGATGGTTCGGGTAGTCCTGCACGAAGCGCTCGCTGGCGATGACCATGGACGCCAGGCTGCCCTTCATGTCGGCGGCGCCACGGCCGCAGAGCATGCCGTCGGCGTCGATCAGTGCCTCGAAGGGTTCATGCTGCCATTGCTGGACCGGGCCGGTAGGCACCACGTCGGTGTGGCCGGCAAAACACAGTACCGGGCCGTCCTGGCTGCCGTGGGTAGCCCAGAAGTTGTCGACGTCTTCAATGCGCATCGGCTCCAGCTGGAAACCGACGGCGCCCAGACGGCTCATCATCTGCGCCTGGCAATCGGCGTCGACGGGGGTGACCGAGGGGCGACGGATAAGGTCGCAGGCCAGTTGAAGGGTAGGCGAGAGCTCGGCAGGGGCCGTCATGGGGGACTCCGGGGCAAGGCAAGGCGGGGAAATCTGAGGGGCGTTATCTTATATCAAATGGTTTCGGGCAGCACGGCCCATTCGCGAGCGTGCCCGCGAATGGGCTGCACAGGTCAGCCCAGGCAGCTTCAAGCCTGCTGCGCTTCGGCAGCCTTTTCTGCGGGCTTGGGCAGCGACGACAGGAACGCCATCACCAGCGCAGCCACATAAGGCAACGACTGCACCAGCAACATCGCCACCCAGAAGCGCATGTCCGAACTCGGCAGCCCCTGCACCAGGTAGATGCCCAGCGCCGCGCCCCACAGCATCAACATGATGAACAGCTCTTCACGGGCTTCGGAAATCGCCACCAGCAACCCATGGCTGTCAGCGTTCTTCGGCGTTCGGAAGAACGGCATGCTGCTGGTGAAGAAACCATACAGTACCGCCTTGGCGATGGTGTGCGACAGCGCCAGCCCGGCCAGCGCAGCTGCGAAGGCATCCTTGAGGTTCACCCCCACCGCTCGGCGGTATAGGAAGATGATCTTGCCGACCTTGAAGAAGAACAGCGCCAGCGGCGGGATGGCGAAGATCATCAGGGGCGGATCGACCCGATGCGGCACGATGATCATCGCCGCCGACCACAGCAGCGCGCCGATGGTGAAGAAGATGTTCATGCCATCGGCGATCCACGGTAGCCAGCCGGCCAGGAAGTGGTAGCGCTGGCCACGGGTCAGCTGGCTGCCTTTGCCGCGCAGCAGCGCGCCGGCGTGGTGCTTGATGATCTGGATGGCGCCGTAGGCCCAGCGGAAGCGTTGCTTCTTGAAGTCAATGAAGGTGTCGGGCATCAGGCCTTTGCCGTAGCTGTTGTGGGCGTAGGCGGCGGACAGGCCCTTCTCGAACACGCGCAGGCCCAGTTCGGCGTCCTCGCAGATGCACCACTCGGCCCAGCCCAGTTCTTCCAGCACACTGCGCCGGGTCATGGTCATGGTGCCGTGCTGGATGATCGCGTCACGGTCGTTGCGGGTGACCATACCGATGTGGAAGAAGCCCTTGTATTCGCTGTAGCACAGCTTCTTGAAGGCGCTTTCGTGCTGGTCGCGGTAATCCTGCGGTGACTGCACCACGGCAATTTTCGGGTCGGCGAAGTGCGGCACCATGTGCTTGAGCCAGTTGCGGTCGACGCAGTAGTCCGAGTCGATTACCGCGATCACTTCGGCGTCCTTGGCCGTGTGCGGGATCAGGTAATTCAGAGCGCCACCCTTGAAGCCGGCCAGAGGCGCGACGTGGAAGAACTTGAAGCGCTCGCCAAGCTTTTCGCAGTGGGCCTTGAGCGGCTCCCACACGGCCGGGTCCTTGGTGTTGTTGTCGATCACCAGCACTTCGTAGTCGGGGTAGTCCAGGGCGGCCAGGGCGTCCAGGGTCTGTTTCACCATCTCAGGTGGCTCGTTGTAGCACGGCACATGCACCGACACCTTGGGCCGGTAGGCACTGTCGGCCTGCACGGGCAGGAATTCGCGTCGGCGCTTTCGTATCCAGACCGCCTCGGCCAGTTCGTGGGCCTCGGTGAGCAGCACGATGAACACGCCCAGCGCGCCGAGGGCCAGCAGCACGCCCACGGTCAGGCTGAACCAGGTGCTGTATTGCTGGCTGTAGTCATAGGCGATCCACACCAGCACCGACCCGCACAGGAAGGTGATGAACGTCAGGAAGGTACGGCCACGCTGGCGCAAGGCCGAGCCATCGATGAACAGCACCATCAGGGCGATCACTGCCAGCACCACCGACGCCACTGCCAGGGCCCGCCACTGCGGGATCGCCACCACGGGGCCGTCGAAGTTGAACTTCTGCTGCCGCTCGGCGTTGTAGACGCCCCAGTAGGCGCCTACCGAACCTTCGTCGCTGGCCTTCCAGGGTTGGTCATAGGCTTCAATGACAAAGTAGTTGTAGCCACGGCGGTTGAGGGTGTTGACCAGGGTGCGCAAGTAGATGGCCTGGTCGGCCTGTGTGGCATCGGCACCGCCGCGCATGCGGCCGTTGCTCGGCCAGCCGACTTCCGACAGCAGCAGGGGTTTGCGCGGGAACTGATGCTTCAGTTCACGGGCGCGGTCGAGGACGAACTCGACCGAATCCTTCATCGGCACGAACTCCCAGTAGGGCAGGATGTGCGCGGCAATCAGGTCGACGTGCCTGGCCAGCTCAGGATGTTCCTTCCAGATGTGCCATTGTTCACTGGTGGTCACGGGCACCTTCACGGCTGCGCGTACGCGGTCCAGGTATTTGATCAGGTTTTCCGGTGTGACTTCTTCACGGAACAGCGCCTCGTTGCCGACCACCACCCGCACCACGCTGCGCGACGTGTTGGCCAGCTGGATGGCCGTGGCGATTTCGCGCTCGTTGCGCTCCAGGTCCGGGCTGATCCATATCCCCAGCGTCACCCGCAGGCCGAACTCCTCGGCCAGGCGCGGGACGTCGGCCTGGGTACCTTCCACGGTATAGATACGGATGCTGTCGGTCAGCTTGCTCAGTTGCTCCAGATCCTGGCGCATTTCGTCGTCAGTGGGGTACTGACCCTTCTGTGGGCTTTCGCCCAGGCGGAACGGCGAATACGAAAAGCCAGAGATCTGTTCTGGCCAGGCGGGGGCGGAGACCGGGCGGTTGATCAGTGCCCAGAACCCGGTGAACAGTGCGGCGATGGCCAGCACCACTACCAGGTTCAGGCCGAATTTACGTGAAGACATCGTCGTCCATTCATGTGGAAGTGATAGGACATTAAAGCAGGGTTGGCAGTCTCTTTCCTAACGATGCAGGCCAAGGGTCCACTGGCATATAATGCGCGCCGGTTTTTTGGGGTATGAACATGAGCACAGAAGATCCACGCTTTGCCGGCGTTGCCCGGCTGTATGGCGACCAGGGGCTGCAACGTCTGGGCCAGGCCCATGTGGCTGTGGTCGGTATTGGCGGGGTGGGCTCGTGGGTGGCCGAAGCACTGGCACGCAGCGGCGTGGGCGAGATCACCCTGTTCGACCTGGACGATGTCTGCGTCAGTAACACCAACCGCCAGGCCCATGCGCTGGAAGGGCAGGTGGGGCGGCCCAAGGTCGAGGTCATGGCCGAGCGCCTGCGGGCGATCAACCCAGGGTGTACGGTGCATGCGGTGGCCGACTTCGTCACCCGCGAGACCATGGCCGAGTACATCACCGAGCATCTCGATTGCGTGATCGACTGCATCGACAGCGTCATGGCCAAGGCGGCGTTGATCGCCTGGTGTCGGCGGCGCAAGATTGCCATTGTCACTACCGGTGGCGCGGGCGGGCAGATCGACCCGACGCAGATCCAGATCGCCGACCTGAACAAGACCTTCAACGACCCATTGGCTTCACGGGTGCGTTCCACCCTGCGCCGCGACTACAACTTCTCGCGTAATGTCAGCCGCAACTATGGCGTGCCGTGCGTATTCTCCAGTGAGCAGCTGCGTTACCCCAAGGGGGATGGCAGCGTTTGCCTGCAGAAAAGCTTTGTCGGTGAGGGCGTGCGGCTGGACTGCTCGGGTGGCTTTGGTGCAGTGATGATGGTGACCGCGACCTTTGGCATGGTAGCGGCGAGCAAGGCGATAGAAAAACTGGTGGCTGGAGCGCGCCGGCCGTCGGAACGGGTAAAGCCTGAATAGACCGCGTGGGCGTCTTCACGGGCCCGACCGCTTCCACAGGTACTGCATCTCTCTCAAGCATGATGCCGTACCTGTGGAAGCGGGCAGGCCCGCGAAGAAACCGGCGCCGATTCAGCGGCTGGACGCCAACTCCGCCATCCGCTGCAACACCGCATGCAGCCCATTGCTGCGCGACGGTGACAGTTGGCGTTCCAGCCCGAGCTGGGTAAACCACTCGCGCAGATCAATCCCGGCCAGCTCCTCACTGGCCAGTCCCTGCACCCGCACCAGCAACAGCGCCAGCAGCCCACGCAACAAGCGGGCATCGCTGCTGGCCTTGAACCGCCACACGCCCTCGATCTGCTCGGCCACCAGCCACACCAGGCTCTCGCAGCCATGCACCCGGTTGGCCTCGGTCTTTTCGGCGTCTGCCAGCGGCTCCAGGCGGTCACCCCACTGCATCAGCAGCCGCGCACGCTGTTCCCAGCCTTTGCCCTGTTGAAAAGCTTCCAGCGCTTGGTGCGCCTGTTCCGGCAGGCTCATCGCAACAGCTCCAGGCCTTGGTCCAGCGCGTCGAAGAAACGCTGCAAGTCATCGCTGTCGTTGTACAAACCCAGCGATACCCGTATCGCGCCTTCCAGCCCCAGCCCCTTCAGCAGTGGCATGGCGCAGTGGTGACCCGCACGCACGGCAATGCCCTGTTCAGTCAGCAGGTGAGCGATATCGGCGTTGTGCACGCCCTCGATGACGAAACTGGCCAGGGCCGCCTGCGGTGTGCCCAACACCCGCACGCCCTCGCGGTCGCCCAGGCCACGCAGCAGGTGCTGGTGCAGGCTGGCTTCATGCGCTGCGACCGCATGGGCATCGAGGCTGGCCAGATAGTCCAGTGTCGCACCCAGGCCGATCACCCCGGCAATCGGTGGCGTACCCGCTTCGAAGCCCAGGGGCGCGGGACGGAAGCTGGCGCTGTGGTACTCGGCCAGCTGCACCATCTCGCCACCGAACTGCCAGTGGCGCAACAGCGCCAGGGCCTGGGCGCGGCCATAGAGCACGCCGACGCCGTCCGGGCCGTACAGCTTGTGGCTGGAAAACACATAGAAGTCGCAGCCCAGTTGCTGCATGTCCTGGCGACCATGCACCACACCCTGGGCACCATCGACCACCGTCAGCGCGCCCTGGGCGCGGGCATGGGCCAGCAGCGCAGGCAGCGGTTGCCAGGTACCCAGCACGTTGGACAGCTGGCTGATGGCGAGTACTCGGGTGCGCGGGCCGATCAGTTGCAGTGCCTGGTCCTGGTCGATACGACCATGGGCGTCCAGTGGCAGCACCACCAGGCGCAGGTTGCGCCGGTACGCCAGCTGTTGCCAGGGCAGCAGGTTGGCATGGTGCTCCAGGGCACTGATGGCAATTTCGTCACCGGCTTCGAGGCGGTGCTCCAGGCCATAGGCCAGCAGGTTCAGTGCCGAGGTGGCGCCGGGGGTGAACACGATCTGCCGCGAGTCTGCGGCATTGAGCCAGGCGGCGACTTTGTCGCGGCTGGTTTCGAAGGCCTGGGTCGCCAGCGCACCTGGCAAATGCTGGGCACGGTGCACGTTGGCTGCGCCATGGCCGTAGTAATGGCTCAGGGCATCGAGCAAGGCTTGCGGCTTCTGGGTGGTGGCGGCGCTGTCCAGATAAGTCTGGTGCTGCCGTTGCAGGGCGGCGATGGCGGGGAAGTCGGCACGCCAGGGAGAGGGCTGGAACATGTTTGCGAGGCCTGGAATGAAAATCGGGTCTGGTGCATTGGCGCCAGACCCGATCTTAACACCTCAAACCCGGCAGGGTTCTCAGTTGTGAGCGTGCAGCGCTTCGTTCAGCTCGATGGCCGACTTGTGGGTCTTGCACTCTACCGCGCCGTTCAGCGAGTTGCGGCGGAACAGCAGGTCGGTCTGGCCGGCCAGGTCGCGGGCCTTGACCACTTTGACCAGTTCGTTGTTCTCGTCCAGCAGGTTCACCTTGGTGCCCGCGGTGATGTACAGGCCGGCTTCGACAGTGTTGCGGTCGCCCAGCGGAATACCGATACCGGCGTTGGCGCCGATCAGGCAGCCTTCGCCTACTTTGATGACGATGTTGCCGCCACCGGACAGGGTGCCCATGGTCGAGCAGCCGCCGCCCAGGTCCGAGCCCTTGCCGACGAATACGCCCGCGGAAACGCGGCCTTCGATCATGCCCGGGCCTTCGGTACCCGCGTTAAAGTTGACGAAGCCTTCGTGCATGATGGTGGTGCCTTCGCCAATGTAGGCGCCCAGGCGCACACGGGCGGTGTCGGCGATACGCACGCCGGCCGGAACCACGTAGTCGGTCATTTTCGGGAACTTGTCCACCGAGAACACTTCCAGCAGCTCGCCCTTCAGGCGTGCTTCCAGTTGCAGTTCGGCCAGCTCGCCCAGGTCGACTGCGCCCTGGTTGGTCCAGGCCACGTTCGGCAGCAGCGGGAAGATGCCGGCCAGGCTTACGCCATGCGGCTTGACCAGGCGGTGCGACAGCAGGTGCAGCTTGAGGTAGGCCTCTGGGGTCGAGCTCAGGGCAGCGTCTTCGGCCAGCAGGGTGGCGACCAGCGGCTTGTGGCTCTCTGCCAGGCGGGTCAGCAGTGCGGCTTGCGCGGCGTCCACGCCTTTCACGGCTTCGGCCAGTTGCGCGGCCTGGGCGTTGCTGAAGGCGATGGCCTGGTTACCACCTTCGTAACCGAGAACAGGGGCTACTGCAGCAACCAGTTCGGCGCTCGGGTTGAGCAGTGGTTGTGCGTAGAACACTTCCAGCCAGGCGCCCTGGCGGTTCTGGGAGCCGACACCGAAGGCCAGGCTGAACAGGGTATTGGACATGTGATTACCTCGTGCGAAATAGGGTAGGGGCTCAGGCCAGGGCAGCGGCGTACAGGTCGGGCTTGAAGCCAACCAGGGTACGCGCGCCAAGGTCGAGCACCGGGCGTTTGATCATCGACGGCTGGGCCAGCATCAGCTCGACGGCCTTGGCCTGGTCGAGGTCTGCCTTGCTGGCGTCGTCCAGCTTGCGGAAGGTGGTGCCGGCACGGTTGAGGATGACTTCCCAGCCGTGTTCGTCGCACCAGCGGTTCAGGCTGTCGCGGTCGATGCCTTGGGTTTTGTAATCGTGGAATTCGTAGGCGATGGCTTTGTCTTCGAGCCAGGTACGCGCCTTTTTCATGGTGTCACAGGCTTTGATGCCGTAGAGCGTGTAGGTCATTGTGTACATTGGGGTTACAAGTCGCCCCAATCTCTCCGTTTTTCGATGTCAGTCGCGGGATTATGCGGGAACGAGACTGGGAGCGCCACGGGTGTGCGAGTCTTGGGGTTTGGTGGGGCGTGGTTAGGTCTGCCTTGAGTCTTGTAGCGCCTTTGAGATCGAGCGCCGCCCGCGCGGCGCTTCGCGGGTAAACCCGCTCCTACGTTTGTTTCTGGCCAGTTATGCCTGTGGCATTTGCGCGCGAACGCCTTGGCGCACGCCTCGATATCGCGTCGTACAAACAAGGCGGTCGCGCGGGTCTGGCACAGGCGATACTGGCCCGAAACAAACGTAGGAGCGGGTTTACCCGCGAAGCGCCGCGCGGGCGGCGCTCGATCTCGCAGGCGCTGTATGTCTTAAGCCGGGAACCTGGCGGCGCTCGATCTCAAAGGCGCTACAAGACTCAAGGCAGGCCCTACCATCAAACCTAAGTATCATCATGTTACATATTCAACCTCCACCTGCGACTATCGTGCAGCGGCCCCAGCTTGCCGATCGCCGCTAACATATTGTTTCAATGGCGATGTTTCGCCCCGTTGTCGTTTCTGGTTCACAAAGGAAGCTTTCCCGGATGCAGTCCGCCTACACCGTTCTCATCCTGCTGACGCTGGTCAGCCTGTCGAAGCTGGTCGGCCGTGTGATCCCGCTGCCATTGCCGCTGGTACAGATTGCCGCCGGTGCCTTGCTGGCGTGGCCGACGCTGGGCCTGCATGTAGCCCTTGACCCCGAATTGTTCCTGTTCCTGTTTCTGCCTCCGCTGCTGTTCGCCGACGGCTGGCGCATCCCCAAGCGTGAGTTATGGCGCATTCGTGGCCCGGTAGTGGCGCTGGCCGTGGGGCTGGTGTTGTTCACCGTGGTCGGTGCCGGTTATTTCATCCACTGGTTGCTGCCGAGCATCCCGTTGCCGGTTGCCTTCGCCCTGGCCGCAGTGCTTTCGCCGACCGACGCCGTGGCCGTTTCGGCCATTGCCCAGGACCGCCTGCCCACTCCCCTGATGCACATGCTGCAGGGCGAGGCGCTGATGAACGACGCGTCGGGCCTGGTAACCTTCAAGTTCGCCTTGGCGGCGGCGATCTCCGGGGTGTTTTCGTTGGCTGACGCCAGCTTCAGCTTCGTGTTGGTCGCACTGGGCGGCCTTGCGGTGGGCGTGGTACTGAGCTGGTTGATCGGTCGCCTGCGCATGTGGATGATCACCCGGGGCTGGGACGATCCGGCTACCCACGTGGTGTTCATGTTGCTGCTGCCGTTCGCAGCCTACGTGCTGGCCGAGCGCCTGGGCGTTTCGGGTATTCTCTCGGCGGTGGCGGCCGGCATGATGCAGAGCTGGCTCGACCTGCTGCCGCGTCAGACCAGTACCCGCCTGCTCAACCGCAGTGTCTGGTCGTTGCTGGAGTTTGCCTTCAATGGCCTGATCTTCCTGTTGTTGGGCTTGCAGTTGCCAGACATCATCAAGGCTGTGGTCAGCCACGAAGCGACCCTCTGGCCGACATTGGCCTACCGCTGCCTGGACGTGGTGGCGATCTTTGCCGCACTGATTCTGTTGCGGTTCATCTGGGTCCAGAGTATCTGGCGCTCAATCGGTGTGGTACGTCGCTGGCGCGGCAAGCCGGCATTGGTGCTGATGCCTACGGCGCGTTCCTGCTGGTTGCTGACCTTGGGTGGTGTGCGCGGCGCGGTCACCCTGGCGGGTGTCATGTCGATCCCGTTGCTGATAGGGGCTGGTACAGCTTTCCCGGAGCGTGACCTGCTTATCTTCATTGCTGCGGGGGTAATACTGCTGTCGTTGATCAGTGCCTGCATCGCGCTGCCGCTGTTACTGCGAGGGGTGACCAAGAGCCCTGACGAGCGCTTGCACCAAGAGGTGCAGGAAGCCTGGCGGCGCACAGCCGAGGCGGCGATTCATGCCTTGGAGGCAGAAGAGGTGATCGACAGCAACGCCCCGCAGGACGCTGCGCAGGCAACCTTGGCGACCGAGCTGAAGGCGCGCTTGATGGCTGAATACCGGGATGAGCTGGACAGTTACAACGACAGTGCCGAAGCCAAGGCCCTGGCCGCACAGATGGACTTGTTGGAGCGGCGTTTACGTTTGCGTGCCCTGAGGGCGCAGCGGTTGGAGTTGTACAACCTGCATCGCCAGCACCTGGTGGGGGATGAGGTGGTGCGGCAAGTACTGGGTGAGCTGGATATGAGTGAGGCGAACCTGGGGCAGGTCAAGTAGACCCTATCAAGGCCCTTCGCGGGCACGCCCGCTCCCACGGGTACTGCGCTGCGCTTGAAACCAGCGCAGTACCTGTGGGAGCGGGCGTGCCCGCGAAGGGGTTGATCAGCGGTTTTGCAGGAAGGCGCGAATCCGCTCCGCCGCTTCGATGCATTCGGCCAGCGGTGCAACCAGTGCCATGCGCACGCGCCCGGCACCCGGGTTCACCCCATCCACTTCACGCGACAGGTACGACCCCGGAACCACGGTCACATGCTGGGCTTCGAACAGGTCGCGGGTGAACTCGGCATCGTCGCCCGGTACCTTGGCCCACAGGTAGAAACTGCCGTCCGGGCGCTGCACGTCCAGTACCGGCTGCAGAATATCCAGCACGGCATCGTACTTGGCCCGGTATTGGTCGCGGTTCTCGCGCACATGCGCCTCGTCCTGCCAGGCGGCGATGCTGGCCAGCTGGGTTTGCACTGGCATCGCGCAGCCGTGGTAGGTGCGGTACAGCAGAAACGGCTTGATGATCTGGGCATCGCCCGCGACGAAGCCCGAGCGCAGCCCTGGCAGGTTGGAACGCTTGGACAGGCTGTGGAACACCACGCAGCGCGCAAAATCGCTACGACCAAGCTCGGCGCATGCCGACAGCAGGCCTGGCGGTGGCGCATCCTCGTCGAAGTACAGCTCGCTGTAGCACTCGTCGGCGGCGATCACGAAGTCGTGTTCGTCAGCCAGGGCAATCAGCTTCTTCAGGGTGTTCATCGGCACCAGCGCACCGGTAGGGTTGCCCGGCGAGCACAGGAACAGGATCTGGCAACGCTTCCACACCTCGGCCGGTACGGCGTCGAAGTCTGGGTTGAAACCGTTGTTTTCCAGGCACGGCAGGTAGTGCGGGGTGGCACCGGCCAGCAGCGCTGCGCCTTCGTAGATCTGGTAGAACGGGTTGGGGCTGATCACCAGGCCGTCATCGGCGCGGTTGACCACGGCCTGGGTGAAGGCGAACAGCGCTTCACGGGTGCCGTTGACCGGGAGAATGTGGCGGTCGGCGTCCAGCCAGCCGGCGGGCACGCCAAAGCGTCGTTCGCACCACTGGCCGATGGCCTGGCGCAGGGCTGGCAAACCAAGGGTGCTGGGGTAAACCGCCAGCTTGTCGAGGTTGTCGGCCATGGCCTGGGCGACGAACGCCGGCGATTCGTGCTTCGGCTCACCGATCGACAGGGCGATGGCGCGTTTGTCCGCCGCAGGCTTCACGCTGCCCAGCAGGGCGCGAAGCTTTTCGAACGGATAGGGCTGAAGCTGGGTCAAGGCATGGTTCATCGGCGCAAGGTCTCGTCAATCGTCTAATCGTTAAAAGGTCACGCGGGTCTGGCTGGTGTCACTACCTTGACCGGCCTGCAGTTGCTGCACGATGGCTTCCTGCAGGCGGCTGCACAGCTGCGGGTCTGACAGCGGCTGGTTGTCGGCATCGGTAATGAAGAACACGTCTTCTACCCGCTCGCCGAGGGTGGCGATCTTGGCGTTTTGCAGTGACAGGTCGAACTCCAGGAAGATCCGCCCCAGCCGGGCCAGCAGGCCCGGGCGGTCTGGCGCGGTGATTTCGAGGATGGTCACCGGCCGCTGGGCATCGTTGAGGATGGTCACTTGCGGCGGGAAGTCGAAGTGCTTGAGCTGGCGCGGTACGCGGCGCTGGATGATGGTCGGGTAGTCCTCGGGGTTGCGCAGGGCTTCGGTCAGGCCATCGCGAATCTGCTTGACCCGCTGCGGGTTGTCGCCGATCGAGCCACCGTCGTTGTCCAGCACAATATAGGTGTCGAGGGTGAACTGGCTGCTCGACGTGATGATCCGTGCGTCGTGGATGTTCAGGTTCAACTGCGACATGGCCGCCACCGTCACGGCGAAGAAATCGTGCTGGTCGGGGGCATAGATGAAGATCTGCGTGCCGCCTTCGAACTCGCGCTGGGTGGTTTCCTTGATCAGCACCAGCGGCCCGCCATCGGCCGGTTGCTGCAGGATCGCATCCGTGTGCCAAGCCACGTCGGCGGCGGTGTGCTTGAGGAAATAGTCATCGCCCAGTTGCGCCCATAGCTGCTCGACATCGTCCGGGTCGGTGCCCTCACGCACCAGGATATCCAGTGCTGACGACTGGGTCTGGCGAATCTGCTCTTCGCGGTCCAGCGGGTTTTCCAGGCCCCGGCGCAGGGCGCGCTTGGTTTCGGTGTACAGCTGGCGTAGCAGGCTGGCCCGCCACGAGTTCCACAGGCTCGGGTTGGTGGCGTTGATGTCGGCCACGGTCAGTACGTACAGGTAGTCAAGGCGCGTCTCGTCGCCCACGTGCAGGGCAAAGTCGTTGATCACCTGCGGGTCGGACAAGTCCTTGCGTTGAGCGGTGGTCGACATCACCAGGTGGTTCTGCACCAGCCAGACGATCAGGCGGCTGTCCCAGGCCGGCAACTGGTGCCGTTCGCAGAACTTCTGCGCGTCCACTGCACCGATTTCCGAGTGGTCGCCCTGGCGGCCCTTGCCGATGTCGTGGTACAGCCCGGCCAGGTAGATCAGCTCGGGTTTGGGCAGGCGCCCCATGAGCTTGCTGGCCAGCGGGAATTTCTCGGACACCGGCGTGTATTGCAGCTTGCGCAGGTGCTTGATGAGGTTGAGGGTATGCGCGTCGACCGTATAGATATGGAACAGGTCATGCTGCATCTGCCCGACGATCAGGCCGAACTCTGGCAGGTAACGGCCGAGAATGCCGTAGCGGTTCATCCGGCGCAGGTTGCGGTGGATGCCGATTTCGCACTTGAACAGCTCGATGAACAGGCTGGTATTGCGGATATCGGTGCGGAACGTGTCGTCGATCAGGTGGCGGTGTTCGCGCAGCAGGCGCACGGTATCGGCACGCACGCCCTTGATCTCGGGGTGTTGGGCCATCAGCACGAAGATTTCCAGCATGGCGAATGGCGTGCGTTTGAACACGTTCGGGTGAGTGGCCTCGATATAGCCGTCATGCAGGCGGAACCGCGCATTCAGCGGCTGGGTGCTGCCACTTTCCTCATCGGCGAGGATAACCTCTTCGAAGTGCTGGATGATCAGGTCGCACAGCTGGCTGATGCTCATCACCACCCGGTAGTACTGCTGCATGAACTGTTCGATCGCCCGCTTGGGGTTTTCATCGCTGTAGCCCAGCAGCGTGGCGATGCTGCGCTGGTGGTCGAACAGCAGGCGGTCTTCGGCGCGACCGGCCAGCATGTGCAGGGCATAACGGACTTTCCAGAGGAAGTCCTGGGATGAAGCCAGCAGTTCATTCTCGCTTTCCAGCAAGAAGCCTTCGCCGGCCAGTGCGTGCAGGTTGAGCGTCCCGTACTGGCGGCGGGCCACCCACAGGACCGTCTGGATGTCACGCAGGCCACCTGGCGAACCCTTGACGTTGGGTTCGAGGTTGTACTCGGTGTCGTTGTACTTGTGGTGGCGGGCCTTGAGTTCGGCGCGCTTGGCCAGGAAGAACTCCTTGCTCGGCCACATGTGCGCGGTGCTGGTGACTTCCAGCATGCGCTGGCGCAAGGCCTCGGGGCCGGCGATGGTGCGGCTTTCCATCAGGTTGGTGATCACCGTCAGGTCGGCGCGGGCCTGTTCGGCGCACTCGTCGACGGTGCGCACGCTCTGGCCGACTTCCAGGCCAATGTCCCACAGCAAGGTCAGAAAGCGCTCGATGGCGTCGCGGTACTGCTCGTGCTCGGCAGCGCCCAGCAGAATCAGCAGGTCGATGTCCGAGTGCGGGTGCAGTTCACCGCGCCCGTAGCCGCCCACCGCAACCAGGGCAATGCCGCTCTGGTCGCCCCAGTCGAACTGGTTCCACGCCTGTTGCAGGATATTGTCGACGAGCCAGGCGCGGGCCTCGATCAGCGGGCGGATGTCGCTGCCGGCGCGAAAACGTTTGTCGAGCACCTCGCCGGCCAGGCGGATGGCTTTCTTGAAGGCGGCGATGGGGCTCGCCTTGAGGGCCAGTTCCGCCTGGAACTGGCCACGGTCGAACAGCTCGGGGTCCACCTGGGGCATCGCGTCACGTTCCTGTCGTGGGTGGCCTGTCGGGGTGTGGTCAGGCCGAAGTGCGCGGGATGGTGTCGTCCTTGCGCAGGGTGAAGATCTCGTAGCCAGTCGCGGTCACCACCAAAGTGTGTTCCCACTGGGCCGAGAGCTTGCGGTCCTTGGTGATGGCGGTCCAGCCGTCGCCCAGCACCTTGGTGTCGGCCTTGCCCTGGTTGATCATCGGCTCGATGGTGAAGGTCATGCCTTCCTTCAGCTCCATGCCCGTGCCAGCGCGGCCATAGTGGAGGATCTGCGGCTCTTCGTGGAACACCTTGCCGATGCCATGACCGCAGAACTCGCGTACCACCGAGAAACCGTTCTTTTCCGCGTGCTTCTGGATCACTTCACCGATGTCGCCCAGGCGGCAGCCCGGCTTGACCAGCTCGATGGCCTTGTACATGCATTCCTGGGTGACCTTGGACAGGCGCTCGGCCCAGACCGGCACGTTACCGACGTGGAACATGCGGCTGGTATCGCCGTGGTAGCCGTCCTTGATCACGGTGACGTCGATATTGAGCGTGTCACCGTCCTTGAGCGGCTTGTCGTTGGGGATGCCGTGGCAGACCACATGGTTGATCGAGGTGCAGATCGACTTCGGGTAGCCCTTGTAGTTGAGCGGTGCCGGGATGGCCTGCTGAACGTTGACGATATAATCGTGGCACAGGCGGTCGAGCTCTTCGGTGGTGACACCGGGCTTGACGTGTTCTTCGATCATTTCCAGCACTTCGGCGGCCAGGCGGCCAGCGATGCGCATCTTCTCGATGTCTTCTGCGGTCTTGATGGTGACGGTCATTACAGGCTCTCTACGGCGCCGTGCACGGCGCGAACAAACGGGAAAGGCCGGATTCTAGCAGAGCAGGGCGCCGATCGGTCGGGATAAAGGCGGCCATGCTGTTGTCTACAGCTGGCATTCTGGCGCGAAAGCCGGGGTGCTGCAAAAAGTGCTGACAGACGCAACAGTATCCGGGTTCCGTTCGCTCGCGGTCTGTGGTATAAAATGCGCCGCTTTCGGGGACGACCCCGTCAGCACTTAACCCACACACGTGTCGACACGATGACCTGGGTGCCCCGAGTTGCAGAATTCGCGGGTTGGTCATTGGGATACGTGGAGGCCCAACCCGACTTATCAAGGAACTATCATGTCCCAAGTCAACATGCGCGATATGCTGAAGGCCGGTGTGCACTTCGGCCACCAGACCCGTTACTGGAACCCGAAAATGGGCAAGTACATTTTCGGCGCGCGTAACAAGATCCACATCGTCAACCTGGAAAAAACCCTGCCAATGTTCAACGACGCTCTGTCGTTCGTAGAACGCCTGGCCCAGGGCAAGAACAAGATCCTGTTCGTCGGCACCAAGCGTTCCGCCGGCAAGATCGTCGCCGAGCAAGCAGCTCGTTGCGGTTCGCCGTACGTTGACCACCGTTGGTTGGGCGGCATGCTGACCAACTACAAGACCATCCGCGCTTCGATCAAGCGTCTGCGCGACCTGGAAACCCAGGCCGAAGACGGCACTTTCGCCAAGCTGACCAAGAAAGAAGCCCTGATGCGCTCCCGCGACCTGGAAAAACTGGATCGCAGCCTGGGTGGCATCAAGGACATGGGCGGTCTGCCAGACGCTCTGTTCGTCATCGACGTTGATCACGAGCGCATCGCGATCACCGAAGCCAACAAACTGGGTATCCCGGTTATCGGCGTTGTCGATACCAACAGCAGCCCGGAAGGTGTTGACTACATCATCCCAGGTAACGATGACGCCATTCGCGCTATCGAGCTGTACATGACTTCGATGGCTGACGCAGTCATCCGCGGCCGCAACAACGTTGCCGGCGGCACCGAAGTTTACGCTGAAGAAGCGGCTGCACCTGCTGCTGAGTAATAGGCGCTAGCGTCTACTTGGCACGCAAAAAGGGGGCTTTGCCCCCTTTTTGCCACCTTGAAATCCTGCTGTCAGCATCGGCCCCGCATCATGGGCCTGCTGAAATGAAAACAGCGGATTTGCAGAATTGAACGCCCGTGATTGACGGGTGGAATGGTTGAAAAACTTTCCAAGAGGATTTTGAAATGGCAGCAATTACTGCAGCGCTGGTAAAAGAACTGCGCGAGCGTACCGGCGAAGGCATGATGGATTGCAAAAAGGCCCTGGAAAAGGCCGGCGGCGACATCGAGAAAGCCATTGACGACATGCGTGCCTCGGGCGCCATCAAGGCCGCCAAGAAGGCTGGCAACGTCGCTGCTGAAGGCGCTATCGCCGTCAAGACCGACGGTACATCCGCCGTCCTGCTGGAAGTGAACTCGCAGACCGACTTCCTGGCCCTGCAAGACGACTTCAAGAACTTCGTGGCCGAAAGCCTCGAAGAAGCCTTTGCCCAGAAGCTGACCGACGCCGCTCCGCTGATCGCCTCGCGTGAAGCTGCTCGTGAAGCCCTGGTTGCCAAGTGCGGCGAGAACGTCAACATCCGTCGCCTGGTGCGCGTTGAGGGTGACGTTGTCGGTGCCTACCTGCACGGCAACAAGATCGGCGCTGTCGTCGTTCTGAAAGGCGGTGACGTGGAGCTGGCGAAGAACATCGCCATGCACGTTGCAGCTTCGAACCCTGAGTTCCTGGATTCGTCGGAAATCTCCGCCGAGGCCATCGAGCGCGAGAAGAATGTCTTCCTGCAGCTGAACGCCGACAAGATCGCCGGCAAGCCGGAAAACATCGTTGAGAACATGATCAACGGTCGTATCACCAAGTTCAAAGCCGAAGCCTCGCTGAAAGAGCAAGCCTTCGTCATGAACCCGGAAGTCAAGGTTGGCGAGCTGGCCAAGAAAGCCGGTGCTGAAATCGTTTCCTTCACCTACTTCAAAGTAGGCGAAGGCATCGAGAAGCCAGTCGACGACTTCGCTGCTGAAGTTGCCGCTCAGGTCGCTGCTGCCAAGCAGTAAGACAGCCCCGTCTGTCGCCCCAAAGAGGCTGCCCGCTCACGCGCGCAGCCTCTTTGTCAAAACGGGGAGGGGTTTATACGACTCCCTCTTCGCTGGCACCGAAGCGGTGCCACGCTACAGTTAGCAGGCTGCAAGCAGCCCGCACGAATTTTCTAAAAGTACGCCGCAGGAGAGACTCGCAATGGCTCAGCAGGTGAGTGGTCGCCAACCTCGCTATAAACGCATTTTGCTCAAACTTAGCGGCGAGGCCCTGATGGGCTCGGAAGACTTCGGGATCGACCCGAAAGTGCTGGATCGCATGGCGCTTGAAGTTGGCCAGTTGGTAGGGATCGGCGTCCAGGTCGGCCTGGTGATCGGTGGTGGCAACCTGTTCCGCGGCGCCGCGCTCAGCGCTGCCGGCATGGACCGCGTCACGGGTGACCACATGGGGATGCTGGCTACCGTGATGAACGGCCTGGCCATGCGCGATGCGCTGGAGCGCTCGAACATCCCGGCCCTGGTCATGTCGGCCATTTCCATGGTGGGTGTCACCGATCATTACGATCGCCGTAAAGCTATTCGTCACCTCAACTCCGGGGATGTGGTAATTTTCTCCGCCGGTACCGGCAACCCGTTCTTCACCACCGACTCCGCGGCCTGCCTGCGCGCCATCGAAATCGATGCTGACGTGGTGCTGAAGGCGACCAAGGTCGATGGTGTGTACACTGCCGATCCATTCAAGGACCCGCATGCCGAGAAATTCGATCACCTGACCTACGATGAGGTTCTGGATCGCAAGCTGGGTGTGATGGACCTGACCGCAATCTGCCTGTGCCGTGACCACAAGATGCCATTGCGGGTATTCAACATGAACAAGCCTGGCGCCCTGCTGAACATCGTGGTGGGTGGCGCTGAAGGCACACTGATCGAGGAAGGCCAAGCATGATCAACGACATCAAGAAAGACGCGCAGGAGCGCATGGGCAAGTCCATCGAAGCCCTGTCCCGCAACCTGGCTGCAATCCGCACCGGTCGCGCTCACCCAAGCATCCTGGACAGCGTCAAGGTTACCGCCTGGGGTAGCGAAATGCCGCTGAACCAGGTCGCCGCGATCACCGTCGAAGATGCCCGCACCCTGAAGATTGTCGCTCACGACAAGAACCTCAGCGCTGCCATCGAAAAGGCCATCCTCACCTCCGATCTGGGCCTTAACCCGTCCAGCGCCGGTACCACCATCCGTGTGCCGATGCCGGCCCTGACCGAGGAAACCCGCAAGGGCTACACCAAGCAGGCCAGCGGTGTTGCCGAGGATGCCAAGGTGGCCGTGCGCAACGTGCGCCGCGACGCCCTGGCTGACCTGAAAAAGCTGACCAAGGACAAGGAAATCAGCGAAGACGAAGAGCGTCGCGCCGCGGACGAGATCCAGAAGCTGACCGACAAGTTCGTCGCCGAAGTGGATGCTGCCTTCAAAGCCAAGGAAAAGGACCTGATGGCCGTCTAAGGCCGGGGTTTTTTAATGGAAAAGACCAAGCCAGCGGCGCCGTCCTCGGTGCCGCGTCATGTCGCGATCATCATGGATGGCAACAACCGCTGGGCGAAAAAACGCCTGCTGCCCGGCGTGGCCGGGCACAAGGCGGGTGTGGATGCCGTTCGCGCGGTCATCGAAGTCTGTGCCAAGTCCGGGGTCGAGGTACTGACCCTGTTTGCCTTCTCCAGCGAGAACTGGCAGCGCCCTGCCGAAGAGGTCGGTGCGTTGATGGAGTTGTTCTTCTCGGCGCTGCGCCGTGAGGCCAAGCGCCTTGACGAGAACAATATCAGCCTGCGCATCATCGGCGACCGTTCGCGTTTCCATCCTGAGCTGCAGGCCGCCATGCGCGAGGCCGAGGCAGTGACCGCTGGCAACAACCGTTTCATTCTGCAGATAGCAGCCAACTACGGTGGTCAGTGGGACATCGCCCAGGCTGCCCAGCGGCTGGCGCGGGAAGTGCAAGCCGGGCACCTGCGCCCGGAAGACATCACCCCGGGTCTGCTGCAGACCTGCCTGGCAACCGGCGACCTGCCATTACCGGACCTGTGCATTCGCACCGGTGGCGAGCACCGCATCAGCAATTTCCTGTTGTGGCAGCTGGCCTATGCCGAGTTGTACTTCTCCGACCTCTACTGGCCGGACTTCAAACACGAGGCCATGCGCAATGCCCTGGCCGATTTCGCTTCGCGCCAGCGCCGCTTCGGTAAGACCAGCGAGCAGGTCGAGGCTGGAGCTCGTGCTTAATGCTTAAACAACGCATCATTACTGCGCTGATCCTGCTGCCGGTCGCGCTGGGTGGTTTCTTCCTGCTCAATGGCGGGGATTTCGCCCTGTTCATCGGCTTCGTAGTGACCCTCGGTGCCTGGGAGTGGGCGCGCCTTGCCGGGCTGATGGCCCAGCCCCTGCGCATTGCCTATGCAGCGGTGGTCGCGGGGGCGCTGATGCTGCTGTACATCCTTCCGGAGCTGGCACCCTGGGTGCTGGGCGCTGCCGTGATCTGGTGGGGGCTGGCCACTTGGCTGGTGCTTACCTACCCGCGCAGCGGCGAACTGTGGGCCAGTGCTGCCTGTCGGTTGTTGATCGGCCTGCTGGTGTTGCTACCGGCCTGGCAAGGGTTGGTGCTGCTCAAGCACTGGCCCCTGGGCAATTGGCTGATCCTGTCCGTCATGGTGCTGGTGTGGGCCGCCGACATCGGTGCGTACTTCTCTGGCCGGGCATTCGGCAAGCGCAAGCTGGCTCCTCAGGTCAGCCCGGGCAAGAGCTGGGAAGGCGTGTACGGTGGCCTGGCGGTCAGCCTGTTGATTACCCTTGGTGTCGGCATCAGCCGCGACTGGGGCTTTGGTCAGATCCTGCTGGGCCTGTTGGGCGCTGCGTTGCTGGTGATGTCCTCGGTGGTCGGTGACCTGACCGAGAGCATGTTCAAGCGTCGCTCAGGTATCAAGGACAGCAGCAATCTGCTGCCCGGGCATGGGGGTGTGCTCGATCGCATTGACAGCCTGACTGCGGCAATCCCGATTTTCGCCGTGCTGTTGTGGGCTGCCGAATGGGGTGTGATGTGAGTCGCCCGCAGCGTATTACCGTACTCGGGGCCACCGGTTCCATTGGCCTTAGCACGCTGGATGTGATTGCGCGTCATCCTGACCGTTATCAAGCGTTCGCCCTCACAGGCTATTCGCGCATCGACGAGCTGTTGGCGCTATGCGTGCGTCATCGTCCGGCATTTGCTGTGGTGCCGAGCACTGAGGCGGCGGTGAGGTTGCGTGCGAGTCTGGCTGCGGCCGGTTGCACCACCGAGGTGCTGGAAGGTGAGGCCGGGCTTTGCCAAGTAGCGTCGGCCGCTGAAGTGGATGCAGTGATGGCAGCCATTGTCGGTGCTGCCGGCCTGCGCCCCACGCTGGCGGCAGTCGAGGCAGGCAAGAAGGTGTTGCTGGCCAACAAGGAAGCACTTGTGATGTCGGGCGCGCTGTTCATGGAGGCGGTGCGGCAAAAGGGTGCGGTGCTGCTGCCGATCGACAGTGAACACAACGCTATCTTCCAGTGCATGCCAGGCGACTATGCCCGTGGCCTGAGTGCCGTCGGTGTGCGCCGGATCCTGCTTACCGCGTCCGGCGGGCCGTTCCGCGAAACGCCGGTCGAGGCGCTGCTGGACGTGACCCCGGAGCAAGCCTGTGCGCACCCCAACTGGTCCATGGGGCGCAAGATCTCCGTGGATTCGGCCAGCATGATGAACAAAGGCCTCGAGTTGATCGAAGCCTGCTGGTTGTTCGATGCCGTGCCGTCCAAGGTTGAGGTGGTGGTGCACCCACAGAGCGTAATCCACTCGCTGGTCGACTACGTGGACGGTTCGGTACTCGCGCAGTTGGGCAACCCGGACATGCGTACGCCGATCGCCAACGCGTTGGCTTGGCCGGAACGGATCGATTCCGGGGTTGCCCCTCTGGATCTGTTCGCCATCGCCCGTCTGGATTTCCAGGCGCCCGACGAACAACGCTTCCCTTGCCTGCGCCTTGCGCGGCAGGCTGCCGAGGCTGGCAATAGCGCGCCTGCCGTGCTCAATGCGGCCAACGAAGTCGCGGTCCAGGCATTTCTTGAACGGCGCATCCGCTTTCCGGAGATCGCGGGTATGATCGAACAGGTACTCGACCAGGAACCGGTCGTGCCGCTGCCGTCGCTGGATGCGGTGTTTGCCGCCGATCAGCGTGCCCGGGAGCTTTCCCGTGAGTGGCTGAGGCGTCACGGCCGCTGATGCAGCCCCGCCAAGGTTCGTGAGGGGGCTGGGCAGGATGCCGGCCCGCTGAACATCATTCGGAGATGGACATGACAGCGCTCTACATGATTATCGGCACCCTCGTGGCGTTGGGTGTGTTGGTCACTTTCCACGAATTCGGTCACTTCTGGGTGGCGCGCCGCTGCGGCGTCAAGGTGCTGCGTTTCTCAGTGGGTTTCGGCACGCCGCTGCTGCGGTGGCATGATCGCCACGGCACCGAGTTCGTTGTTGCGGCCATTCCTCTGGGTGGCTACGTCAAGATGCTCGACGAGCGCGAAGGCGATGTGCCGCCGGCGCTGGCCGGGCAGTCGTTCAACCGCAAGTCGGTGCGCCAGCGTATTGCGATTGTCGCGGCAGGCCCGATCGCCAATTTTCTGCTGGCTATCCTGTTTTTCTGGGTGCTGGCGATGCTGGGTACCCAGCAAATCCGCCCGGTTATCGGCGCGGTCGACAATGGCAGCCTGGCAGCATCTGCAGGGCTGACCGCAGGTCAGGAAATCGTTTCTGTAGATGGCAAGCCGACCAACGGTTGGTCGGCGGTCAATTTGCAGCTGGTTCGTCGTCTGGGCGAGAGCGGTACCTTGCAGATTGGCGTCCGCGATGAGGGCGCCAGCGCCGAGCGTCAGTTGCAGGTCAAGCTGGACAATTGGCTCAAGGGCGCCGACGAGCCGGACCCGATTCAATCCCTGGGGCTGCGTCCTTGGCGACCGGCGATCACACCTGTGCTGGCCGAGATCGATCCGAAGGGGCCGGCTGCCGCTGCGGGCCTGAAAACCGGTGACAAGCTGCTGGCTCTGGATGATGTGGCAGTGACCGAATGGCAGCAGGTTGTCGACCGCGTACGCGCCCGCCCGGATGCCAAGGTCGTGGTGCGAGTGGAGCGCGATGGCGCTGCCCTGGAGCTGCCGGTGACCTTGGCCCGCAAGGGAGAGGGCAAGGCAGTCGGTGGCTATCTTGGCGCGGGCGTCAAAGGTGGCGAATGGCCTGCCAACATGCTCCGCGAAATCAGCTACGGCCCGCTGGATGCGGTGGGTGAGAGCTTGTCGCGTACCTGGAACATGAGCGTCCTGACCCTTGAATCGCTGAAGAAAATGCTGTTCGGGGAGCTCTCGGTAAAAAACTTGAGTGGACCGATAACCATTGCTAAAGTGGCGGGCGCTTCAGCCCAGTCCGGCGTGGGGGATTTCCTGAATTTCCTGGCCTACCTGAGCATAAGCCTGGGGGTTCTTAACCTGCTGCCCATTCCAGTACTGGACGGGGGGCATTTGCTGTTTTACCTGGTCGAGTGGGCGCGCGGTCGTCCGCTGTCGGATCGGGTGCAAGGTTGGGGGGTTCAGATCGGTATCAGTTTGGTCATAGGGGTGATGTTGCTCGCCCTGATCAACGATCTGGGTCGACTATAAAGCTTCGCTCAATTGCGAACCTGCCGTTCTGTGACGGCAGGTTGTTTATTGCCAGTTGGAATAAAAGGACTTCATGAAACGTCTGCTGCTAACTGCGGTCATGTCCGCACTGATGATCGCTGAAGTTCACGCCGAGTCCTTCACCATCTCCGATATTCGCGTCAACGGCCTGCAGCGGGTTTCCGCTGGCAGTGTGTTCGGTGCCTTGCCGCTGAACGTTGGCGACCAGGCCGACGACCGCCGCCTGGTGGACTCGACTCGTTC